>QIIH01000308.1 GCA_003229235.1 Flavobacteriales bacterium
AGTTGGCAGCGAATAATTGTAGCCATATTGTGCTGATGAAAATCGTCCCAAGGCATCTTGGTTTTCTAATTCGGCCCCAAAAGGACTGTACTGCGAAACACGACTAGCAAAGGTCCAATTAGTATTGTCCCAAAGCCAATTGATTCCTTCATCGTCTAGGGTATAAAACGGGCTAAAGGCATCAAAAAAGCCTTCAAATCTTGGCGACGAAGTACCGATTTCATGAGAAACCCTTCCCGTCAAATGTGCATACGAGCGTTTAGCTCTCCAATCGCCCCTTACATTGTATAAATATGGGTTGTACCCATATTCTTTTTCGTCTACATCTGCATACGGCTGGGCACTTCCATAAGTGATCCCATCAAATATACCTTCATGGCCATCTGTAGTAAACGGAAGGCCCTGTTCCCATTGAGCTGCCCATGCCTCACTATACTGAATTGCGTTTGCATTTACAATACGTAAAGCGTCAGGGTCGCCAGAGGAAACTCTAAACGTCTCGTACGAAAGGTCTTGATCTAAGGTATCGTCTCCAGATGAAGAAAAAGGGTTTTTCATGCTAGTAACGGAGGCCATCGAAGCCATTTGTTGGTTTCTGTAACCCGAACGAACAATGGTAAAATCAAAGCTTACTTCGTCACAATCGTCATTAAAAAAAGTGCCGTCTTCTTTCATTAACCATAAATTCTCTGGTGCGGTTTCAATACCTGCTACCCATGCTCTAAACGAACTAATACCGTCGGTTAATTTTAACTCGTCACCCAGATAGAAATAATCTGTAAGAGCTCCTGATTGATCTAATTGAACAGATTGGGTATTGTAGGTTCTTGTTAACGATCCTGTAATGCCGAGGTTTTGAGAAGCAATATCCATTCCTCTGTAAAACCAGTGGGCTGGATAGCTAAACGAATAGTAACTATCGTTGTATTCATTTTCTGTTTTGGTAAGTAAAACCTGCCCATTGTGAGCATCCCATACTAAGTTTTTAGTACTAACCGATGCTCCTAGATCATGGGCGATTTTTTCTGTCATAATCGCCGATCTATGAATTACCTTAGTTGTAGACGCTGTTCTTAATTTGGTTTCGTGATATGCAAAATTAGGAATGGGTAATGGCACTACAACCGGCACAACAAAGATTACAAAACCAGCAGTATTAAAAGAAAAGCCTTGCGTTGTCGATTCAGAATAGTTTTCTCTAAAATCATTATAAACATCGTAGGTAATCCCGGCTTGACTTTCTGTATCTAGATTACCCAGATTATCTACCGTTGGTATCACACTTGATACTTCGCCCTCTGGTGTAATATTGTATTTATACTCTACGCCAGAGATTGCAGCTTCTTGTCCTTCTGGATACACCCATTCAGACTTTTTACGACCATTCATGTCATTTGTTTGCACGACAAATCCTTGCGAAAAAGCCAAGTGATTGCGCACATTTATACTAAAGATGCTCGACAAGGGTCCTGGTGGGTCAAAAATTGGGTTGATCTCTGTATAATCGGTTTTAGTCGGAAAATCTCTAGTTGTATAAAACTCGTGTACGACTTTCCCTGTGGCATGTTTGCCAACAACCAACCCTCCATTTTCTCTGGCAATATTCTTTACGGTTATTTTACTGTAAGTAACATTTGCAGATGGGAAGAATGATTCCCCAAACGGTTTTTCTGTATAATTAAATTCCTTAGGCGACACTAATTTGTCAATCCCAGTAGTTGAATTGTCAAAAAACGGTTCAACAAAAGGGTTTTCTTTACTACCATTTGGCTCATAAGAAGCAACACCGCTTGTAAGACCATTGTCTTGAGTATAATCATATTCTTGCCCGTAAAACTGTTGGTAAAGTGGGTTGTCTTGGTTTACACCATCTTGAAACATTTGATCCCACTGATCGTGCAGCTCAATTTTTGTAACACGTAATCCACCGCCCAACTTTTGCGCATTTGGATTTTGTAGGCGAATCCAAGATTTATCTAAAACTGCCTCTTTTGCACATTGCTTTTCTTGTAATTTGGTGTTAGGCCCAGTAAATATTTCGAATACTGCTCCTAAACTAGAGACCAAGTCTTCTACAATCGAAACAAAATTGGTGTTGCTAGGGTTTCCACCAAGACTATAAACAACTCGATTAAGTTGATTACGTCCAAAATACCATCCTGCTTTAGTAATAGGATTTACCAAGTTATTACTGTCTACCCAGCCACCTTCGTTGTCTAACATTAAAAGCGGAATCGCCACATAAGTACCACTGGCATCATCTACAATATTAAAATCGGTTGGGTCCACAGCTGTTCCGCCATCTATCATAAAATATCCCGATACGTAATCGTATTGATAGGCAGAATTCTTAACCATATTGAGCAATGACCTAAAGTAAATTGGCTTGTTTGCATTAAGCCCTAGATAATCTTCAAAAAATTGTTCTTCAGAGTATAAAGGATCTTGCTCCTCTTTGATTTTTACATACATAAAATTCATGTGTTCACTGCCTTGATACAACTCATCCAGTGGTGTGGATAATGAAAGAGGATTATCGTCATCTCCAAACCCGTAAATCTTAAACATCTGCATGGCCCGTCTGTCTTGTACATATTGATAATCGTCTGCTTCTGTTTCTATTTCTAATTTACCGCCCGATGGCATGTCAATTGAGGTGAGCATCCAAGCAGCAGTATTTACATCGGCAATTTCCTTGTCTTGTTCAACAAATGGAAATTCGGAGTTGTTTAATGGGCTTCCTAAACCACATCCTGTGGCTTCATTTTGTTTATAATTCCCCCAAATGTCTTGTCCTTTAATATGGTAATTAGGATTATTATCAATGATTCCGTCGCCATCCAAGTCTTTTACATAATTAAAAGAATAAGGTGTAAAGCGGCCCATATTTGATCCTCTGTAGGTAAAGAACACTTTCTTAAGAGTTAATTTTCCGCCTTGATTGGCTGTTTCTACTGGTAAGTCAAAACCAGAAGTACTATTTGGAATTCCCTGGCACAGTTCGTAATCATAAATAAAATGTGCAGTTTTAATAGCTTTAGCCACAATATCCTCGGCAGACATTCCATCTATCGCAGATTCAATCAGTTTAAACTCGGGCTTAGTAAACAAAAAGATGTTGTCTATTTTCTTTTGAAAATCAGGGCCGCCATCGGCTTCTTGCCCGTCTTTTCTATCTGATAATCTAAAGTAAGCTACATGTGTTTTTGTCTCAATGGTGCGCACATAACGTAATTCTTTACTTCCTTTAATAATCGTTGCTTTTTGATCCTCTTGGTGAGATTTTAGACCCTCGTTATAATTTGCCTTCCCAGACTGATAAGGGGTTTTCCAATTATAGTTTGGCACATAATAATCTGTGGTCGAGCTAGAAATAGCTCCATAATTAAAGCGGGTATAAGCACCCAAATCATCTTCTGTTGGGCCATCGCCGGTAAGGTCTTCATAATCTGCCGATAAAACCGATGATAGTAAGAACGAATGCGCATAGGCTGGAGTCGTGATAATGTTTTTATATTCGTCACTGTTACCCGCTCCATTAACATTTCCGTTATTAGTGATTAAGCCCGTAACACAGTCTCCTGTTGTACCCGTAGCATCTACCGTAATTTCTTTTTTCTCCCAGTTATAGGCTGTGTCCCCAAAGACGTAGTGCGAGCCGTCTGGTTTCAAAACTTTTATCCCAGCTGTGTGATGTGATTTCACTGCAGGATTAGCAACTAAATCTCGCTCATTAAACAGGCCTTGGTTTTGAGCGAGTTCTTGAGTAACTTGAAATATTGAGGTGTTTCTTGTCTCGCGCTCATCTCTTTTAATCTTTCCATTAATAGTTGGATAAGTATAAGTTGCAGCTCCAGATGGCAAATAGTCCTTTACGCGATAGGCAGACTCTAATGTTCTGTTATATTGATTTCCCCCTAATGCCAAATCCATGGCTTTATTACCATGTAACTCATCTGTAAACATACTGGCCTGCACGTCTACATTCATCTCGCCTACTTGCTTAAAATAAACGCCTTCATAGTCGAGAGAATTAGGATCGGTGCCACTCTCGCTAAATCGACTTAACGCATAATTGCCATCTTCCCATCCGCCAGTATAACTATACGAATCAGAGAATTTTGCGTCTACCCCAACGTGCACATTCCAGCCAACTCCAAATTCGACACCAGCACTTATCCCATCTCCTAAATCGACAACTCTATTGTCGCTTAAGTAACTAACTTGCCCTCTATGCGGACGGAACATCCCAGAAAGGCCTTGTCCTTGTAATGTATAAATGTCGTAAGTATAATTTGGAATAGGTACAACCGTTGTGTTTTTATCAAAAGACCTATCTTTTTCCCTTGTAAAATCCATGACAGAATTGCCCTTATCTGCAAACTCAGAGAAGTTATAACCGTATCCAGGAACAATCTTGTCTTTTTCTTCGCTTCTAATTTTTTGATATGATCCGTAGCCCATTACATGGCCTTGAATTTCTACCCCAACGACCTCAGTACCCACAGCAGCATTAAAGGAAAAACTCCCGTTTATATTTCCCGCTCGCTTAAATGGAGTATAATCGTTATTATTATTAAAAGATATCATCCCTGAGGCACCTCCAGAGAAAGAATACTCAGGTACATCAAAAGTTCCTAAGAATGGAAACGATTGTGCGGTTTTTTTAGTTCTTTTGGCTGAGGTAGAAAGGCTAAGACTTTCGATACCTTTTCGTGAGTTCAGACTTAATCCAACCGATCCTGAGATATCCGTTGTTGTCTTTTTATCTCTGTTTCTTAATTTTTCTGATACTTTAATTGACGGAGTTACTGTAGCACCACCAGCAGTACTGGAAGAAATATTTAGTCCTACTTGCACATTGTCACTAATCCCAAATGAAACTCCATATGAAGGATGAAAAGTAATCCCTTCGTAATTGTTGTATTGAACACCCATCCCTAAGCTTAAACCAGTACTACTAGGAAGACCAAATAAGGAGCCTTGGATTCCAAAGTTAGAGCCAACGGTTATGTTCTCCTTAATATCATTCTCATAACGCATCCCGTCTCCTTTAAAGTCGTCGGGTAATCCGCGCACTTGGCGTCCTATCTGGCCGATACTTAAATTCCATCCAAGACCTACCCACGAAGCTTCTTGATCCATAGTAGCACCAGAGCTATAAGCAATATTTAAAGGATATCCTCCTACATCCATAATAGGCAGGTTGTAATTAAAATCACCTGAACTTAGACCAACCATATTTGAAGTGCCAATAGGGGTAAAGGCATTAAATTCTGGTTGGGTTGGCCCGCTAGATATTGCATAAATAAGCATGGGCTGAATTATTGTAATAACCATTTGTATCGCCAAATAAGAGGCGACGATTTTAGAAATACGACTGGTTCTGATTTTTTGTATCATGTGTACTATGATTTATAATTTTATTGAGTCTTCGTTAAAGTCGAAGGAAAAGTTTCCGTTGTCGAATAATTGGTCGTTGTAAATAATTTTGATAGTTTCATTTGAATCAATTCCGCCAAAAAATAACAGCACTCGTTTAAATGGGCTCACTTTAAAATGACGTTCAAATAATACCCCACTACAGGCAATCGTGTCGTTAGAAGAAGTGACTGCAATAAAATCTTTTTGAATGGTAGAAGACATATAAACCACGGCATCGTCATAGCTCAAATTGTTGTACTCTTCTTCTAATAAGTCCTTGCCTTTTATATGCTCAAACTCGAATTCGATAATGCGCTCACTTGCGTGTGCAGCTACAACAGAATCAAAAGCTTTTGCGTCTGTCGTGCCTTGATTTTTAATGAGATAATATTCAATTGGGACTTCTGTTGCTCGATATTGAATATCTGCTGTAAAGTTGATTACTTGATTGGACTTCCATCCTCTTTCTTGATACTCAAACAATCGTTCAGACGTTGAAGTCTTGGACCATTGTTTCTCTATTTTGTTTTTACACGCACTTAAAGAAAGTGCTAAAAACACTAGCAAATAGGTTGTAATATTTTTAATTGTTTTCATTGTATAAAAATTCTGATTCAGTATAAATACCGCAGGACTCACGGCTTAGTACTTAAATGTAATTGAGATTTATGAGTTGTGTAAGAGGGAATATCCAATCGCAAGGACACAATTGATATTCGCGCTGATTTAATTCATATTTGAATTTTGAACTTGCCATCATAGTTAAAAAAAGATGAGCCTCCTAAAGAACAGGAGGTCCATCAACCAACTAAACCAATCTAAATTCCTATTCGATTAGCAATCTTTTTATTTCTTTTTTGCCACTTTCAGAATCAATGACGGTCACAAAATACAATCCACTTTTTAAGCTCGATGTATTACAGGTCAGTATAGATGTTTTACCAAACTTTTCTGTTATTAAAATGTGACCAAAAACATTCATAATTTGCACTGTTCCTGATTCGATTTGTGTCTTTGAAAAATCAATCAACACCTTATTTTTAGCTGGATTTGGAAAAAGTTTCATTCCACTAGCACGACATTTTAATGACAAATCTTTCTCTACATACTCTGTGCAAATTGCGCCATCAATACCATACTTGATAGTTAATTTTATTTCTGGCTCAAGCAGGTCAGGCCCTGCAAAACTCTGTGTAGGAGGCACTGGATCTCCAGATACATTTCCGTTAGAAAATACCCATTCGTAAGCAATCCAATCTAAATTAGAACAGTTGGGCAAGACTACCGTGGCTTGTACTTCACAACCATTTTCAACAGTTTCTATAATAGGGTTCAAATCGCCACAACTGCATTCAACAGCGCAGGCCTCAATAGTAATCGTATTCTCTCTGATACAACCCGCCTGATCGTTCACAAGAATCGAATACGTTCCTGATGTGGTAATATCTATTGCTTGGGTAGTTTCTCCCGTAGACCAAGTATACTCGGTATTAGTTGAAGATTCGTCAAAGGGACCATCTGCCGTTAAGGTTAATGTCTGGCCTGAGCTAATACAATTAACTATGGGGTCGACTAGAATATTAACTGGTGTATACGAAGGGTCAGAAACTCCCCAATTATCACAGAAAGTACCAGGATCGGCCATTACCAATATATCTCCTACCAGATCATTAGTTAAATAAAAATCAACTAAGAATATTTTTGTACAATCATTGATTAATCCATCTGTCAATAATGCATCCACACCAAATGGATAACCAATTCCACCATTGCCTAATGTAACCGATGCAGCCGGATCTGAACTTGCTATTTCGAAATCAATTGTTCCATTCGAGTTATAAGTGGCATCCAAAGAAAAAGAGACTGGAAAATCTGGACTCATAGAAAATTGCACGTTGTGAATTTCGTCCTGATAGTATTCGATAGTTCCTCTTAATTTTTTGACTAAATGAAATGGCCTCTTAACTCTCAATCTGCTTGTGATTGGGTCGTTTGCCTCCAAGTCCTCTGATACCATGCACCAGCCGTCGGTCATTCCACCAGGGCAACCATAAATAATATTCATTTTATGACATACTTGTTCTGTAGGCTGAAATGCGCCTATAGGTGCTAATATACACTCAGCTACAGGCTCGTATTCAAAACAATTCTGCCATAGGTATCCATCAACAAAATCGGTGTCACTACAGGCGGAATATCTAAACTTAAATTCTGTTACTCCCGCGGGGATTGCAATACATCCTTCTAAATCCACATTGTTTAAGGTCATCATACCATCACGTGTTACAGTATTGGTGCCCTCATAATCAAATGTGCAACTTATTGGGTCTCCAATAGGCGTACATGTGCCGTCTGGATTAGTTAAATAATCATCATATCCATTCACGTTTGCGAATTCTCTATAGTTTAAAAATTGGGGAATAGGACTTGTTATGGTTATCGACCAGTCAAATGTTCCTCCTAAATAAACATTGTTAGAACCCATTACATTGCCAGAAGTAGGTCGCTTTGCGAGTTTCACAGCTTCTACAGGTGCAGATGCTGCCTGAGTATTTAAACATGTTCTGTCTGTTAAGTCCATTGTTTTGGTTCCGAAGCATTCTGCTGCTGGAGTGCTAACAATAACTTTCATGGTTAAAGTGTCAATATTGTCCATTGTCTCGTATAAAAACAAGGGGCTTGTGCCAGTACTAATAGAGGCCCCGCCATTTACCGACCATCCATACTCAATTATTTCTAAACAATCACTTCCTGCATCACCCATAAATCCAACCACACAAGTGTCTGGGTCAGAAACAAAAGTAAAACTAGGATCTAAGTCTGCACTACATGTACATGTTGCGCTGCCTGGGCTATCATCATCGCTTTGGATAGCATAGGTATGTTGCCAAACAAAACAGGCCAACATTAAACTAATTAAGAATGTAAAATTTTTCATGATAAAGTTATTTTAAACATATTATTATCGAATATAGTTTTCAATTATTAATATTAAAATAGGCTATGTAAAAGCGTGACTATATTTTTCAAAACCGCATTAAACAGACGTATAACAAAAAAGCCTTTCCGATTGGAAAGGCTTTTTAAACTAATTAAAACATCGAATAAACTATTCAACCAACATTCTTTTTAGGGTTTGCGCTCCTGTTTTTTGGTCTGTAATTCTAACGAAATACAAACCGCTTTTAAGGGTGCTAATGTTACATTCTAATGGCTCTACAATATTGCTAAAAGTCTCTTGAATTAATACATTCCCAACCATACTAACGATTTCTATCGTCCCAGAATTCACAGCAATTGATTCAAGATCAATCATCACATAATCCTTGGCTGGGTTTGGGTAAAGCTTTAATCCCTTACTACGACACGCAAGGCTTAAGTCCTTTTCTACATATTCTGTACAAATTGCGCCATCAATACCATACTTGATAGTTAATTTTATTTCTGGCTCAAGCGGGTCAGGCCCTGCAAAACTCTGTGTAGGAGGCACTGGATCTCCAGATACATTTCCGTTAGAAAATACCCATTCGTAACTAATCCATTCGATATTGGCACAGTTGGGGAGTTCAGCCACCATATCTACTTGACATCCGTTCTCGTCGGTAACAATTAATGGATTTAAACTACCACATTCGCACATCTCAAGACAAGTGGGCATTACCAATGTGCGTTCACGTACGCATCCTTTTTGATCGGTAACAACTACAGTATAAGATCCTGCATCCGTAATGACTCTTTCTTGATTTGTCGAACCATCGTCCCACACATACGTGGAGTTTTCTTCTTCAAATGGACCATCTGCTACCAATGTAATTGGAGTGCCACTATAGCAAAAAGTCCCCATAGGATCGGTCAAAATGATGGCTTCTTCGTATGGCGGATCCGAAGATGCATAATCTGTACAAAATACGCCAGGATCTGCAAAAGGTGTCTGATCACCAGTTAAACCGTTACTGATTACAATATTTTCTGCAAAAATAACACTACAACCGTCTAAATCATTAATTAGTTCTCCTTCCCAAAGAAGGGGGTATCTAATAGCTCCGCCCAAATTAAATGTGGCCGAAGGATTAAGTGGGTTCCAAATAATAAAATCGATATTACCCTCGCCGTCGTCATCTGTATCAAGGACAAACCCTGTTGGGAATAAATCACTCAAAGTAACAGAAACGCTTTGAAAATCGGAGGTGTCATGAGATAAAGTACCTGTCATGGTTTTTGCGCCCCAAAAATTACGCTTAAGATATAATTCACTCTCAATGGTATCACCAGCTTCCAAATCTGTCTCGTCCATACAAAAACCATCGGTCATCCCCATAGGGCAACCGTATCGAATCTCTACGGTATCGCAGGCTTCGTCTGTTGGGCCACTTGGCGCTCTGCCATCTAAACTAATACATGGGCCGCCGTTACCGTCGTATTGAAAACAGTTGGTCCATTGTACGGTTCCAGATAACAATCCGTTACCGCAAGCGCGATATAAAAAGCGAATCTCGGTAATTCCTGCTGGTAAGCAAAGGTCACCAGCAATTGGGAAATTTGGCACGGTTACATCAGGGATACCCGAAGAAGCTGGATAATCGATAAACGCACTGTTTTGATAAACAAACGGGCAGTTCACTAAAGGATCGTCAGCAGGAATGTTGGCAAATTCGATATAATTAAAAAAGTTGTCGTCAGATGTGCTATTTATTGTAATAACCCATTCGAAAAGCATCGATGTATAAAGAACATTTATTTCGTTAGACCCACCAACGCGCTCAGCGTGTTTGGTAACGTCAAACTCAAAAGGTCCTCCCGAAGTGTTTTCGCAGGTAAAAATTGTCAACCACATATTAGCACTCTCTATACATCGCACTGGCCCAGCACTAGCTTCTACAGTTAATGTTAGTGCATCAATATTATCGATGGTTTCGTATATAAAAATTGGACTACTGCCAGTGTTGAAGCCCAATGGTGAGCCATTTACGAACCAAGTAAAATCTAAGTCGCTAAGACAATCTCCGCCAGCATCACCTACAAAAGTTACAATACAGGTTTCTGGATCAGAAGAAAAGGTAAAACTCGGTTCAAGTGCTTCAGAACAATCACAAGGTTCGTCTTCCCCTCCTTTTTCTTGAGCGAAGGAAAATTGTCCAAAACTGTTAAATAGCAATAGACAAAGTAATATGGTAAAAATTTTCATTGGATTGTGGTTTAGAATTAATATTCGAAAAACTAAACTAAACTTAGTCGCTAACTAAAAAAAGAGAGATTGTATAAGTGGCTATAACTGATTCAAAAGCGTCTACATTATTAATTTTTTACAAAGCTTTTAACCTCCTTACCTAGCTGAATGTGAACAGAATCCCTAAACACTTTCTTTACCAAAATCTTTTCAAATTTTTCGCCTTGACGCAATCGTTTCAATTTATTATTTATCGTTAAAAGAACCAAAGGAGCAGACTGATCGTTACTTTTAACAAACCCGAAATACGCAATATTTGGCCATACTGTTTTGATGTTTTTCGAGTCTGACTTCGGTCGGCCCTTTGGCATATTTTCAGTCTTTTTTATTGGCATAACCCTTGAGTTTAAATAGGGGTCTCGGTTTAAAATCACAAGAACGAATGGATTCTTCTCAAATGGCAATTCATTTTCTTGAATAAATTCATTTGATGTTTTAAGTGGTTGCATAGTAGCATTATTTGGCCAAAAAAAGCTATACCCAACAAAAGACCAGATAAGGGCTAATGCCACAATTAAAATTTTATTTATTCGCGATTTATTCATTAACAATAAACTTTCCGTTAAGATTATAGCCCCCAATGTTCCCCGCTAAGTCTTCACCTCTAACTCTCCAATAGTAAGTGCCAATGGCTGTAAATTCTTGACTAAACGACGTCCCTTCTGTATCGCCGTTTAGTACTACATTTGTAAAGCTTTTGTCTGATGCGACTTCATAAATACTAGTAACTGTAGAAACAACGGGACCAGAATCACTTGCATAATTCCAACTAAATGAAATTAACTCGTCTACAACAAATTCTTGCTCAAAAGTGGGGGTCAACAATGACGGAACACTTGGCACAACCGTATCTATGCTAAAAGTTCTCGTACTAGCTGTGGTTTGGGTTTCGTTGTCTGTATTAACTGCAAATACTTCCCATTTATACACTGCGTCTTCTGATAATACCGAATCGTCTAAACTCAATGACGTTGTTGTTAAAGGCTCGGACTCATAAACAATGCTCTCTCCGCTTGTCGTCACTTTTATCAGTGCGAATTCGTAATGCGAAGCAAATTCTATTGCGGTCCAATTAAAAATAATTGAAGTGTCATTGGTATAAAGATCATCAGAAGGGCTTATTAACTCTATGACTTGTGCAGTCAAATCATTGGTGGATTCTACGTTAAACTCTTGAGGAAATGTAAACGCTGTCTCATAGGCAAAATTCTCACCTTTTACCCGCCACATATACTCATCAGAGGGAAGCAACAATGATAAAAGCGCACTGTTTACCACAGAATCGATTACAATTCTGGCATCTTGATAAACCTGAACGTTGTAACTGTCTGCCCCCTCAAGAGAGAACCATAAAAATTGCACTGTATTACCTTGAATGGTATCACCCTCTAAAGGGCTAACCAGATTGATTTGGTCGTTGGTGATGTCTTCTTCTAACACATCTTCACAGGCACTAAAACCTACGAATACTATAAGAAATGCCAACGTATTAATTTTTTTCGTACTGTCTAAAAAACAATTGACTAAAGAGTTCATTCTTCCTGGTTTTATAGTTCTTTTTTAAATAAATGTTTACATGTGCAATTCTGGAGAGCTCAAATTTTGTCTCTAAATCGTGCATCGTTTTGAGCAACTCGTTAATGCCTCCTTGCAGGGTTAACGAGTTGGTGTATACTGTAAAATAATCGTCTTTGGCCTTGTGCATCGGGTCAAAAGACATGATTTTTATATCGTATGGCCGTGTTGCAACGAATTCCATTATGGCGTTCTGAACCAAAATAGGATCGGTTGAATTTTTACCAATAATTGCGTCTAAATGATTATTTTTATTCAGAGCAATGCTTAAGCGCTGGTTAAGTGTTTGTGAATTCGCAATTTTTGCTTTGGCTGAATAGTATCCGTTTACCGTATTAAATGTAGGCCCGAAAGAGCGACTGTAAGCAATAAAACATAGTAGCAGAGCCAAAACAATTAGTGCGTAAAATTGTTGTTTATATGTGAGCCTAGAGAGCTTCAAATTTCAATTTTTAAAGTGAATTCATAATTATTTCCGATTTGATTAAAAGCAATAAACTCGACCGTCTTGACCCATTGAATAGTTTTTAGTTTTGCAACCCAATCTGAGGCGGTCATAGCTTCATTACTCATTCCAGAGACCATAATTTGATTCTGGGTAAAAACTATTGCCTCTCCTTCTTTTATTTTTCGGATAAGAGGGAATACTTGCGTTTGTGATAAACCAATTTGATCTGGCACAGACTGCGCTATTTCCCAAACAAATTGGCTTAAATAAGTACCGCTTCCCAATCCTGCAGCGCTTACGATAGTTTCTTTGTTAGCAATGTCTGTTTCTAGATTTGTAATTTGTTGTTCCAATTTTGTATTGATGTTCAATTGTGTTTGAATATTGGCATTCTTTTGGGCGTAAAATGCAGAAAGACTATAACTAAGAGCTAAACTCAAAAACAAAAATGCAACTGTGACAATCCCTGCTTTTTTGGTAAGTTGTTTAAACGTAAATCGCTCTTTAAGTTCTGTTACAAAAGCAGAGTAATTAGTATATTGATTACCAATAGTAAAGTGATGCACTAAGCTGGCAAACCCAACGGCACTTGAAGCATATATCGTATTATCTTCTAGAACAAATTCTGTAAGTTGGGTGACATCTCCTTCAAAAGTTACGAGCTCACAGGTATTGAAATCAAACTCATATTCTGGGGTAATAAATTTTGTCGTAGACTCGAATAAAGCAGAAAAACTTATTAGGGACCATGGGCCAACAAGCAAGTCAATAATTGCAATTCCAGCTGCAGAAAACACCTCAAGTAAGTCTTTTACAATTGATTTTCTAACAACTGCCACAAGTCTATTTTCTGCCTGTGGCCGGCTATAAATATAAAAATCTTCAGGGTTGCTGGTAAACAAAACTTCTTGTAAATAATTTGTTTTATTCACCACGTTTTTAGCAATCACTTTATCGCCTGTAAGTGTTAGAATAACAGGAATACTTTTGGATAAATAGTCAAATAACTGCTGTCTAGATCTAAACACTTTCTGCTCTAAAACTTCTAGGGAGTTGTCCTTATAAAGGGACAAAACAGCATAAAAAATACAGTGCTCTCCTTCTAGATGCACTTGCACAGAGTATCGCTTTTTTGCTATATCTATTTTTGGAATTTTCATATTACTAATAAACAATAGTGGGTTTTATAAATACATGAAGTTTGGATTTTGACTTCGCTTTACGTTTACTGCTAAAAATCCATTTGATAACAGGAATACGCGATAAAAACGGTGTGCCTGTTCCTGAGTTTTCTTTATCAACCTCGTCCAGTCCGCCAAGCAAAATCATTTCGTTATTACGCACGCGCACCAAGGATTCAAAATTTTGAGATGTTTTACCTGGAGGAGCATTCTCTGCCACGCGACCTAAAAAAGCACTCTTCTCGACACTAATTTCTAAAGTAACATGCTCGTCTTTTGAAACATATGGTGTAATATTCACGCTTAAGTTTGCCTCAGTCGATTTCCAAGTACCAGAAGATGTAAAGCGATCAGCGCCTCCTCCTGAACCATTAATTAATTCGTTATTTTGTTCAAAGTACCAGCTAGTTTCTCCAACACTAATACTGGCTTGGTTACCACTAAGGGTTGCGATTTTCGGAGTCGATTGAAGACTAATAATTGAGTTGGACTCAAGTGTAGAAAGATTGGCATAAAAATTCTTGGTTACCTTGCCCAGAGTAACAATGCCAAAACCGTTAAAAATGTCGATCAAGCTGTTAATCGAACTTGCATTTAAAGCAACGTTGGTGTTTGGGAACAAAACTCCTTGTGTTTCAACATCTTGCCCTTCATTGCCCAAAAGGGCTTGTAAACCAGTTTGTAAGTCGTACGACTTTTTATATTGTACAATCAATACCTCGATTTGCACCATGGGTACAATTCTGTCGATCTCCCTTATATAAGTTTTTAGCTCATCTATACGAGGTTTTGAGCCCGAGGCGACAAAGCCATTGAGCTCTTTTACTTCTCGAACATCTACTCCTTCTAATAAATCAGCTGGCAGCGTACTAATGACGGCTTCAATTGACCTATTTTCTAATTGAATTAGTTCAGAAACTCTGAGCCCTGCAGTATTTTGAGCGCCAATTATATACGCGCCATCATTTATCTTAAACGTATACTCAGATCCTTTGAAAATATGAGTAAGTAAATCATCAAAATCAATTTGAGATACTATTAAGGTGGCTGTTTCTGCTTTAGGGATGTCGTAAAAGAAGTAATCCAAATCTAGAGCTGCTGCACTTTGGGTAATAACACTTTCGAGGTCTGCTTCGTATGCTTTAATTTTTAAATAGCCATTTTCATTAAGTGAAACATCTAAGGTGCCAGAGTTTGTTTTTTTAGTTTTAGCATTGCTCCCTCTTCCCTTTGTCGTTGCTGAGGTTTCTTCTTTTTTCTCTGTAGATTTTTCTAAAAAATAAAAGCCGTTCTCGTCTTTTGTAGCAACTAATTGGTTCGATTTTGCCATCATCTCTATTACCTGATCAAATGGTCGATTCACGATATAAGCAGATACTTTAAATGTCTTTACCTCTGGAGAGAGTACTATGTTTTTATTTGTGAGTTCTGTGATGCGTTGTGCTACACGAGGTAAAGAATCGTTTTTAAGCTTTACCGATAAAAAATCGTTTTTAGCACTGTACGTCACATCTACAGGTGGCATCTCCTTTTTGACTTCTATAACGGGCTCTTGCTTCTTTTTATCGAAGGTGATAATACCGTTAACAAAGCCCAATTCTATGTCGTATTTCTGCACCAAAAACATGAAGGCATCACTTACTTGTACATCGTAAAAATTAGATCTAACCACATCGTTTAAAGCATCATCGACACTAACATTTAACTCATGTTCTTGGGCAATCGCGGCAATGAGATCATACAGGGAAAGGCCAGAAATATCGATGCGCATTTTTTCAAAAATCCCAGGTCTATCTTGGCCGATGTCCTCGAGTTGTGCCTCAAGTTTTTCGAGTTCGGTGTTTTGTCCCAACGTCGTAAAAGACATAAGCCAAAACAGGCTATAAAGAAATATGTTCCTCATCGTTTAGGGATCAGTCAATTAATAGTGCATATACCTCGGCAATCGAAGTAATTCCGTCTCGAATTAATTCCAAGGCCTTTTGGGAGATTGGTTCGTATTGTATACTCGGAAGATTAGCAACTCCAGCGATATCATTCTGTTTGAGTAATTTTTTTACTTCGGCATTAATTGGGATACATTCATAAACTGCAACCCGCCCTTTATAACCTGTATAATAGCAAGTATCACAGCCCACAGGAACAAAATGAGTGTCAACAAGTGATAAAAGTCCATTGCCTCTTTCTTCTTCACTTAATAGTTGCTGCTCTTTACAGTCAGGACACAGCTTACGTACCAAACGTTGAGCTACCGAAATTTTTAAAGTCTCAGACAACAAAAAAGGAGGAACCCCCATATCGATGAGCCTCGAAAGGGTACCTGCAGCAGAATTAGTATGAATTGTAGACAACACCAAATGTCCAGTTAGACTTGCTCTAATTGCCATTTGGGCAGTTTTTTCGTCTCTAATTTCGCCCAACATAATGATGTCGGGGTCTTGACGTAAAAAAGACTTAAGTGCAGCAGTAAACGTAAGCCCAATATCTTCTTTCAGCTGAACTTGGTTAATTCCGTCTAGTGTATATTCGATTGGGTCTTCTATCGTAACAATATTGCAATCAATTTTATTAAGCAGCTTTAAAGTGGCATAAAGCGTGGTTGTCTTTCCAGAACCTGTTGGGCCAGAAATTAAGATAATCCCCTTTGACGCTTTCGCAGCTTCTAAATAATGTGCTTGTTCTGCGTTTTGCATTCCTAAACTCTCCATAGAGAGATGCGATGTATCTTTTCCTAGCAATCGCATTACCACTTTTTCGCCATAAAGAGTAGGCAAGACAGAAACGCGTATATCAAAAGCGTCATATTGGATTCTCCCATCCTGTGGAAGCCTACGTTCTGTAATATTGAGCTTGGCTTTGATTTTTATTTTGTTGATTAGCTCTGCATATTGGTCTGCTTTAACCGCATAGCGTTCTACTAAGCGACCATCCATTCTGAAGCGAATGCGGGCCTGTTTTTTATAAATTTCGAAATGAATATCACTGCTATCTGTGGCTTTGGCATCGTGAATCAAATTCTCAAGAAAATCTGTACTCATTACAAATTCGCTTTGGCTTGCACCAGATTTAGTAAGTCGATAATATTTGGACAGAGCCTGTTTTATAAGATCTTTGGGGGTTTCTTCTAAAAAGACTTCGGTTCCGAATAACATGGCGAGTTCGTTTGTGACCTGTTTGTGATTGTTGCCAATAATTGCATAACAATAAAGCCCGCTCGCCGTTTGCTGCTTAGGTATTATCCCATACCGATGTGCTATCTCCCTATGCACCAATTGTTGTGTTGCCGTGTCTATTTGTATGTGCTGTAGTGTTTTCATAAAACATTTAGGTTGTTGGTAAAAAAGTTTAAATCTAACGCCCATCCGAGGCCTTTAAGAGCTAATATATAGCCTGATAAAATCCCCGCAAGCGGAATAGAATTAGAACTGATAAACCGTCCTGCGATAATCATTAAGACAAGACTTAAGAGTAGCCCGCTAATAAAAAACACCATATAACTATAAAGGCTAAAAAATGGGATCACAGCTACAAAAAACAAGACATCACCTACCCCAATATGTGCCTTTAAAGGATTTGTAAAATGCCTAGTTTTAAACCAAAGATAAAGGCACATGCCAGCCATAACCAATGCCGTAAATCCGAGCGAATACAGCCCCTCACTCCATGGCCGGTTAACTACCATAGCGTCAAAAACTCCTAATCCAAGCAGCAATACCAAAAACAAAACGTGTATTGCTCTAGCCTTAAAATCTTGATACGTGATTCCGAGCGTAGCGATGGTAAATGCGATATTTGATGCAATTATTAGCATCAATCTTTTGTTACCTCTTGAAGGTTTTTATTATGATCTATTTCCCAAGTATTATAAACGCCGTCACCATCAAAGTCGGACAAAGCAACAGCTCGAGCCTTAAAAGAGTTTGTGCTAGCCTCAACAATCTGAATATTGTATACGGCTTGCCCTCCTTGATCTATAGTAGATTCTTGTGTAAACCCTAGTTCGTCAAAGTCTGAAGTATATCGCGAAAAGCGATAAAAATAACTTTTCTCTAAGGCATGTACTTGATTGAGCATACTCTGTGCCTCTATGGCCTTGGCTTGGCCAATAACAGCTGTCTGATCGGGTAATACCATTAAAATTAGGATTCCAATAATACAGAGTACAATTAGGATTTCTGTCATAGAATAGGCAGCTAAAGAGCCTATCGATGTTTTCTTTTTTATTTGTGTTTTGTCTTTCATTATTTTGCGATTATGGGTTTATTAGCCCCCGATTACTTCACTTAGATTAAACATTGGTGCATACATAGCTATCATTATAACCCCAACTATGCTTCCGATAAAAACGATAAGCATCGGCTCAATAACGGCTCCCATCATTTTGGTTTTATGGTCTACCTCTGTGTTATACTGTTTTGCTAGGGTATCGAACATACTATCGAGTTGGTTAACCTGTTCTGCAACGCTTACCATCGAGAGAATCTGATGGTCAAATATTTTATGTTTTTTCATAGATTGACTCAGTGATAAACCGTGCATTAAATCACTTTTAGCTGCTATCAGAGCCTTTTCTAACGGATAAAAGCCTACAACTTTCTGAGCCATCTCGATAGAGGCTACAATTGATGTCCTTGCCAATAACAAGAGGGCCATGGCTTGACAAAACCGCGTTAAGTAAATCTCCCTTATCAGTTTCCCGAAAAATGGTATTCCCAACAATATTTTGGACTGTATGGCTCTAAACTTAGGTCTGTTTTTGACAACTCGATATACAAGAACTGTAACTGCAATTATTACTATGAAGGCTAAAAATATCAGATTAAATTTTTCTGACAGCGCCATAACAAATTTAGTAATTGGTGGTAGTTCTTTATTAAATTGACTAAACACCGAACCAAACATTGGCACCACATAACTCAACATAAAATAGAGCGTTATCAAGGTGAGCCCTAGCACAAATGCCGGATAGGTTAGCATAGCGATCATTTGCTTTCTGAGCGCTACTTTTTTCTCAAAATATACTTGCAAAGCTGAAAGGACTTCAGCCAGTTTACGAGTTTCTTCCCCAATTTTTAAGCTGAAGATTTCGTAATCGGTAAAAGCTCCAGTGTCTTTAGCAGCCAGAAAAAACATTTTCCCCGCCACAACATCGATCAAAATCGCGTCAACAATCGCTTTGGTTTTAGAATTCTTTTGCTGCTCTGACAAAATGGTTAAGGCAGTTTTAAAGTCTACTTGTGCAGCCAATAACATGGTAAAATCTTTATAAAATTGCATTTTTCGCTTGCTATTAAAGGCTGGCGTCCAGTTAAACAAGATGTCTTTTTTAACTTTTTTAGCGCGACTCGCTTCTTGGGTCGATATGTTAGATAACGAGATACTCATTACATTTGTAATTTATTTGCAGCGAAATATTCTTTAAAAAAATAGAGTCGCAGGGGTTGTCCAAACAATCGGGTCTCTACCCATAATTCTCTTAGTAATGGACGTTTATCAGGCGTATTGACCTTTATGGCATTCACCTCAATTTGATTCACTGGAATAGAGTCTTTAACGGCTTCTTTTTGACGGTATAAAAAGGTGTTTTCTAGAATATAAGTTACTCTCGAAGCATCGTAATTAATTAAAGTAAATGCATTGGGTTCGTCCCAAAAAACATGAGTAGCCGTGGCCAGGTCTTCTTCTAAATGTTGTGAAAATGCCAGTAATTGTAAGTGTTCGTTAGCATTTTTAGAATAGTTATGAGCCCGCCCGCCTGCCATAGAAACGCTTGTATAAACTAAAGCAATAACAATGCTCAGCAACGCCATGGCAATTATCATTTCGAAAAGTGTGAAGGCAGCTACTTTCATCGTTCTATTTTTTTAAATTCAAAAAGATCGAAGCGAAGTGTGTCTGTTTTATGAATAATCACCAAGGATTGTAAGTTTAAACCGTTTGATGAATAGTCTAATGAGCCGTTCTGATGGTTTATAGACAAACCAGACTCTTTTGTTTTAAGCAAACCCAAAGTATCGGTATGAATAGCAATAGACTGCTTGAGTTTAGAATCCATGGTATAGTAATCGACAGGAGGTTGCACATTTGTTACTCGAACAAAAGTGCTTAAACCTATGGTTAAACAGAACGAAATAATCGCAATTGCAATTACTGCTTCTAAAAGCGAAGAGCCCGATATATGTACAGATCTCTTCATATTTTTTTTACAATTAGTGGAGCGCCACTGCCCAATTCTGGCAATTCAATCCCAAAAAATAATTCTGGTTTTTCCAGTTTGCTAAGCGTAACATCTTTTAGCAAATTACTATAGCGAGTACTGGTGGTTTTATATAATAATGCCGAACTAAACACGGTTCCTTGTACATCTCCATAAAGCTCTAAAATTCCGTCACAGTAAAGTAGTCCTTCAATTTTTGCATCCTTTTGAACTACCAGCTCTTGCATTTTTTCGAAAGCCAATCCCGCTCCAGTGAGTATTACTGCGCCAGAGACTTTAGATTTTTCTCCAATCTCGATTCGACCAAGCTCATCACCACTTCCTGGCACCACTAAAATAGAAGGGTAATAGAGTTGAACATTCTTGCCAGTTTGTATTTGAACACTGGCAATGACTTGTAGATTGCCTTTAAAATCGTCTTCGAAAATTACTTTGGGAGCCAACACAATTATGTCTTCTAATATTGCTGATTTTTTAACGATTAGCGTGTCTGCAGATCGTACAATTATATTGCCTTTTAGCGTTACTAATTCTAAAAAATTAGAAACGTCAAATAGTATCGTCGGTTCAGAAAAATCTTGAATCAAGAGATTATTTTCTAGCCCTTCGATAAAGCCTTCTTCCCAATTTTCAGGAATAAAATTGCTAGGCAATTCGTATTTTGGTAGAACTTTTTTTGAAATTAATTGCTGCCCCGAGTGTGTTGCTTTTTGGCTACTTTGCCCGTTTACTGATATTTTCTTGACTTTCTCAGGGCTGCTATAAATAGTTCCTTTAAGCGTGGTGTCTCCAGAAATTTTAAGAGGTTCGTCGTTATTTCGAATATAAAAGATAGGGTCATTATCTGCCTTACTCCATCCCATTAAATAATGTTGTATAAAATTTTCTTGTGCAATAAACATTTGTGCTTTAACCACCTCTAAAAAACCCCATGGGCGCTTGCTTAGATCAATTCTCACGCCTTTTGATGGGTCTGCTTGATACTCAACTGGATTTTGCGAGAGTTCGTTAAAATGAGCCTTTGCCAAAGCTTGGGCTGAGAATCGCTGTCTTAGTAAGTCTGACCGCAATTGGTAGTGATCTTCTAATTGAGTATTCACAGAAAAAATCAACACAAAACCATAACAAAGTAGGGCTGTAATCACCGCCATAAAAATGGCATACGTTATAGAAGCCGCTTTTATCATTATTTCAATTTAATCTGAGTTGAATCACTTTTTTTTCTAAACAAACGCTGGAACAAAGTGGATTTTTTGTCTTTGGGATTTGTCAAGGAATCTTGGGGCTTTTTCTTAAAAATCTTGTTCCAAAGCGAAACTTTTCCCGCGATAGAATCTTCTCGTTTTTTTACAATACTGGGGCGTTCATTAAAAACTCTATAATCTCGATACCAAGTAGTATCCTTTAATTGATGATTAATCCATTTACCTGCTTTTTGACCACCACGATAATGACCTGATATTAAAAGTTGACCTTTGGTGTCAAACTCCAGATATGCTCCTGATTTACGGCCACCTTTATAGCTAACTTCTTTATAGTAATTGCCATTGGGATGCCAAGATTTCCATAACCCTGTTTTAAGCCCATAAATAAATTGCCCTTTTTGAGCTAGGTTGTTAGAGGCATAATACTTCGTGTATTTGTCATGCAAAACGGCTCCTCCTGCAGAACTATAGGAGTTGTTGATTTGGCCTGATCGAAACCAAAAATAATGGCGGCCTTTTTCGGTAATGCGCTCTTTAGTATAAATGTAAAAGTGAATATCGTACTGCTGGGTTCTAATATACCGTTTGTGAAGATAATCGTTATAAAACGACATACAGAGACATGCTGCAATGGCTATGGCCGTGTATATAAATACGCCTTGCTTTTTCATTAGAATCAATATTTTATGTAGATTTCGGGACCAATTCCGCCAAGGGCGAAAAGGCACTTTACTTAAATCATAACATAAAGGTATTTATCCCCTACTGTTATCAAACAGCAAATTCATAAGCGTAGCGATTCAATTAATAATAGTATTAGTTCCTTTAAAATCGCGTATAGGATTACTATTCTTTTAGGATGTTAATTGGGTGGTTTTAAATACAATCCCTAGTGCTGCAAAAACTGTATGTTTGCAATACTCGTAGACAAACTATAAATACCATGAGCTATCAATCCACCCTTATTATAGTAATGATTGTTTACATGGTACTGCTCTTGGGTTATGGGCTTTATCAAGGCAGAAAAGTTAAGAATGCTAGCGATTTTGCAATTGCTGGACGCAAATTACCCGGTTGGGTAGCTGCACTTTCTGAGCGCGCCACTGGCGAATCTTCTTGGGCACTGTTAGGCCTTCCCGGAGCTGCTTATGCCACAGGACTCATGGAAGTTTGGACCGCCATTGGTTGTGTAATGGGGATTATTGTGGCTTGGGTATTTTTAGCACATCGATTACGCAAAGAGGCCGCCCATTACGAAGCCGATACCTTTATAGATTATATAGCAAAACGACATGGAGATGCTGGTAAATGGATACGTATTGTAGGGAGTACAACAATTGTGTTTTTCTTTTTCTTTTATGTTGGCGCGCAGTTTCTAGGCGGAGGAAAAACTTTGAATACCCTCTTCGGAATTGAACGCCATTGGGCCATGCTTTTGGTTGTGTTTTTGGTAATTCCATATACCATTTATGGCGGGTTTAGATCGGTTACCTATACCGATGTAATCCAAGCCATATTGATGATAATAACCCTCATTGCAGCGCCTATCGTAGGAATATTATATATGAGTGAAATGCCCGAGGGTAGTATTTATGCGTCTTCTGTATGGGAGGCACTAGAAAAAGCCGGGCCATCCTATAATACTATGACTGGCGGAGCCATTCTACAAGAAGATTCCGCTTTAGCGGGCACACTAAATAATGTGTTTTCGAACGGAGGAGAAATCGTAAAAGGCATTGGTGCAGGAGTTATAATTGCGGGAGCCTTCTCTTGGTTTTTTGGCTATTTGGGAGGGCAACCTCAGCTCACTACTCGGTTTATGGCAATAAAAGATGCCAAACAGGCTAAAATCGCCCGTAATATTGGCGTTATATGGACGCTTGTTGTTTATACAGGTGCTCTATTTATTGGTTGGATGGGAATTGCACTCTTTGGCCCAACAGGGCTTGCCGATCAAGAAACTGTTATGCCAAGAGTGTTAACTACCCTATTTAACCCAGTTATTGCAGGAATCCTAATAACAGGAGTGCTTGCCGCCGTTATTTCTACCGCAAACTCATTGCTTATTTTGTCTGCTACAGAGTTATCAGAAAACATTGTTAAGCCACTCCAAAAAACATCCTCCGACGCGCAATCTCTCTTTAGGTCTCGAGTACTTACAGCTCTTTTAGCCATCATTGCACTGGGCGTGGCTTATGTGCTCCCGAGCAAGCTAATTTATAGTATTGTAGGCTATGTCTGGGCCGGGATTGGGTCTACTTTTTCGGTAGTTATTTTACTCACTTTATTTTGGAAACGCTTTCATGGGAAGGCTGCACTATTGAGTATGATAGTAGGATTGGTATTTACCATTACTTGGATAAGTACAGGGATGGATCAAATAATTACTTCGAGATTGATGACTTTTATAGTCGTTTTGATAACAGCCGTTGCGTCAACTTATTGGCTGAAATCTACAGCGAATAATCGCGTAGTATAAAACTATATTCTCGCTTGATAGGTGTACAAATCAAAATAACGCCCTTCGGTCTCCAATAAAGTATCATGCGTTCCCCTCTCTACAATCTTCCCTTCTTCAATAACCAAAATCTGGTCCGCCTTGCGTATAGTACTTAATCTGTGGGCAATAACAAAGGTGGTTCGGTCTTTAACCAAGGTTGCCAAACTCTTCTGAATTAAAGCTTCGCTCTCGTTATCTAGGTTTGATGTAGCCTCGTCTAGAATCAATATTTTAGGGTCGGCCAAAATAGCTCTGGCTATTGCAATTCGCTGTCGTTGCCCCCCAGATAGCTTTACGCCTCGTTCGCCAATTAAAGTTTCTAGGCCTTCGTCAAAACGGTCGGTAAACTCGTCTACATAAGCAGCTTTTACAGCATTTTGAACATCTGCTTCGCTAGCGCCTGGCCTAGGGAACA
>QIIH01000353.1 GCA_003229235.1 Flavobacteriales bacterium
TTGAGGGCGCTCAACCATTCGATCAACTACATTATTTGGCTGGATCACCACCTCAGGAACAAAAACAGTTATAGAATCCTGAATGGCTAACAAATCAATAGTTTGACTCACAATTGCCTCTGGAGGACCAGTTTTAGCGACTTCTTGCCCACAACTACGTAGTGTTGAAGATGTTAACATCCCCAAAAACAGCACTCTTATTATGTAATTATTTGTCTTCACTAGAGACTTAAAGATATCAAAAGATTGTATTTTTGTACTATGAAATTGTTGTTAATTGTAATCGGATTATACTATGAAATTGTTGTTAATTGTAATCGGATTATTGCTTTTAGCCGTAGGCGGAATTGCTATTAAGCTTTGGGCAAAGAAAGATGGAGAATTTGCAGGAACTTGTGCAAGTCAAAGCCCTTTTTTAAACAAAGAAGGCGAAGCCTGTGGTTTTTGCGGAAAAATGCCTAGTGAATTTGACAATTGTGATCAGCCCGCACATCTTGAATAAACGCCTTTGGAGACACTGCTATTATATCTATTAATTGCTGTTGGTCTTATTAATATTCTTTACTATTTGTTCTTCGCAAACTTTTCGTTTGTAAAAGAAGTAATACCAAATAACCAAAAAATCTACCCTGTAAGCTTACTAGTCTGTGCAAAAAACGAGGCCGAAAACCTTGAAAGGAACGTTCCGAAGTGGTTGGCCCAAAATCATCCCAATTTTGAACTAATCTTAATAGATGACCACTCTCAAGACAAAACAAGAGAAATAATCGAGAGGTTTGCTCGGGAAGACTCTCGAATTATTCCTGTTTTTGTTAGTGCAAACGACCGCTTTGTTTCTGGTAAAAAATATGCCTTAACGCTGGGCATTAAAAAAGCTACCCATACCAGAATGGTATTTACAGATGCCGATTGCAAACCAGCTTCTACCGCTTGGCTCACAAAAATGAGCTGTCACTTTTCTGAACAGAAGGCAATTGTACTTGGATTTGGAGCGTATCTTAAAAAACCAACCCTACTCAATAAGATTATTCGATTTGAGACTTTTATTACCGCATTACAATATTTCTCTTACGCAAAATTGGGGATGCCGTATATGGGAGTGGGCCGCAATTTAGGTTACACTCGCCATCTTTACGAATCTCAAAACGGTTTCTCTGCGCACATGCATATAGCTTCTGGAGACGACGACTTATTTGTAAACGCGGCAGGCACTTCAAACAATGTGAGTCTATGTACAGAATCACAAGCATTTACTTATTCAGAGCCAAAGACTAGTTTTAAAGCCTGGTTTAGACAAAAAAGAAGGCACATCAGTACAGCTAACCAATATAAAAGCAGACATAAAGTACTACTCGCTGTTTACTTTATCGCCAATTTTTTCTTTTGGATTTTAGCAGCTTTTGGGTTATTCATAGCATTCAAAACAACTACGATTATTGTCGCTGTGCGAGTTATGGTTCAGTTAGTTGTGTATTTTGGGGCAGCAAAAAAGCTCAAACAGTTAGACCTTCTCCTTTTTTCGCCGCTTCTCGAATTATTTTTAATCTGTTTACAATTACCTATATTTATCACAAATCTAGTAAGCAGCAAACCGCGTTGGAACTAAACGATGAGCGAATTCAAATAGCAGTAAAAAAAGCCATGACTGGCGACCAGTCTGCGTTTAATTTTTTACTCAATTCGCATTGGAATCAAATATTCGGCTTTCAATTTAAACGTGTTAAAAACGAATTTGAGGCAGAAGAAATTACCATCGAAACCTTTGCAAAAGCATTTGACAAGCTAGAATCTTATAAACCAGAGTTCGCTTTTTCTACCTGGTTGATTACTATTTCTAAAAATATTCATATCGATAAGGTGCGCAAAAAAAACAGTGCGCTACACCTAGATACAACAAAAGAAGAAGCCGAACATATCAAAAGAATTGCAGACGACTCGTTAAGCCCAGAAGACATGCTAATTAATGAGCAAAACTTAACTCAATTACTTCGCTATATCAAGGACCTTAAACCACATTATCAAGATGTCATTAACCTTCGATTTTTTCAAGAAAAATCATATAAAGAGATTTCTGATATCATGAACGAATCTCTTTCAAACGTTAAAGTAAAACTACTTAGAGCTAAAAATCTGTTAGCCATTATTATTCAGCAAAACGAGGCAAATGAATAAGCTTCTCGGCCTGTCTAGAAAGCTCGGGCCTGGGTTCTTATTTGCAGGAGCTGCCATTGGGGTATCGCATCTTGTACAATCTACAAGAGCAGGTGCAGACTTTGGCCTTGGCTTACTTTGGGCGCTTTTGCTTATTAACTTTATTAAATATCCCTTCTTCGAGTACGGGCCGCGTTATGCTTCGGCCACGGGAGAAAGTTTGTTAGAAGGCTACCGAAAGTTGGGCAAGCCTGTATTAGTTGCTTATTTTATTATCTCGATAGCTACAATGTTTACTATTCAGACAGCGGTAACTATAGTCACCGCAGGGATCGCAAGTAGTCTGTTTGGGTTAGATCTGGCCCTAAGCAGTTGGAGCGTAATTGTAACCTTAATTTGTTTTGTCTTATTGTTAGTTGGCAAATACAAAATGTTGGACGGCTTAATGAAGATTATCATAGTATGCCTAACAATTAGCACGCTTTTGGCTGTTGGTATGGCATTTGGCAACAACGACTCAGTCACTTTTAAACAGCTTTTACCCAACGATGCCGTTGGAATTGCTTTCTTAATTGCTTTTATGGGTTGGATGCCAGCGCCACTTGATATTAGTATTTGGCATTCGATGTGGACCCTTGAGAAGAAAAAATTATCAGAAGACTTAAGCCCTAAGCAATCAAGGTTCGATTTTAATGTAGGTTATTTCACCACTACTTTTTTGGCGATATGTTTTGTGTTTTTAGGTGCCATGGTAATGTTTGGGTCTGGAGAAAGTTTTAGTTCGAATGGAGGCACTTTTGCCAATCAGTTGATTAAAATGTACACAGATAATTTAGGCGAAAACACCAGGATTATCATTGGGATTGCTGCTTTGACAACCATGTTTAGCACTACACTAACCACCTTAGATGCTTCGCCACGAGTAATGGCTCGCTCTACCGAATTGCTTACAAAAAAATCATTCCCTAATGGATATCTAATCTGGCTCCTAGTATTGGTAGTAGGAACTGGCGGAATTATCTTCTTTTTAATTTCTGAAATGGGTCTTCTTATCAAAATTGCGACAATACTGTCGTTTTTAACCGCACCGTTTTATGCCATAATGAACTTTAAACTTGTAACAAGTTCTCATATGCCAGCCGAAGCCAAACCAGGACTTTTTATGCGAATATTAAGTGTTTTAGGCATCGTAATACTGGTTGGATTTGGAATATGGTATTTAGTCTCACTCTAGTATTTATTTTAGGAATCTTCGTACCTTTGTATAGTATTTAAAAGCTATGGACGCAGTAGTAATTTCTAAACCCGAACGCACTCCAAAACCTAAATGGTTGAGGGTTAAGTTGCCTACGGGTAAAAAATACACCGAACTTCGTAACCTTGTCGACAAATACGACTTACACACAATTTGCACATCAGGTAGTTGCCCAAATATGGGTGAGTGTTGGACAGAAGGCACTGCTACTTTTATGATACTTGGTAATATTTGCACCCGTTCTTGCGGGTTTTGCGGAGTAAAAACAGGCAGACCGGAAACTGTTGCATGGGACGAACCAGAAAAAGTAGCTCGTTCTATCAAACTCATGAAAATTAAGCATGCAGTTGTCACCTCTGTAGACCGCGATGATCTTAAAGACATGGGGTCTATCATATGGGCAGAGACCGTAAAGGCAATTCGTCGAATGAACCCAGAAACTACTTTAGAAACTTTAATTCCTGACTTTCAAGGCGTAACTAAAAATATAGACAGAATCATCGCTGTTAATCCAGAGGTGGTTTCTCATAATATGGAAACCGTAAAACGACTTACTCGCGAGGTTAGAATTCAGGCTAAATACGAGCGTAGTCTTGAGGTTTTACGTTACTTAAAAGAACAAGGCATTAAACGAACTAAAAGCGGAATAATGCTCGGTTTGGGCGAAACAGAGGCCGAAGTGATTAAAACCTTAGAAGATTTAAAAAGTGTAGGTCTGGACATCGTTACTATTGGCCAATATTTGCAGCCTTCTAAAAAACATTTGCCAATAAAAGAGTTTATTACGCCAGAGCAGTTTAAAAAGTACGAGCAAATAGGGCTCAAGATGGGCTTTAGACATGTGGAGAGTGGTGCACTAGTAAGATCGTCCTACAAGGCCCAAAAACATTTAACCTAAGTTAGAATGTCTGTAATCAAGGTTGGCATCAATGGTTTTGGAAGAATAGGCAGGACCTTTTTCAGAACAGTTTGGCAAAATCCCAATATACAAGTAGTAGCAATTAACGACTTGGCTCCAGCTGCAACCTTAGCTCATTTACTTAAATACGACAGTGTTCACGGAGTTTTTGATGGGGAAATATTGGCGCAAGACAACGCTATTTTGGTCGATAATGAGCAAATTGCCGTACAAAATGCAGACCATCCAAAGTTCATCCAATGGCCCGATGTCGACATTGTGATAGAAGCTAGCGGTAAATTTAGAAATCGAGAAGTATTAGAAATGCATCTTAAAAATGGTGCAAAACGTGTGATTTTGAGTGTTCCACCGGAAAAAGACGATATTCCGATGGTTGTTATAGGGGTAAACGATCATATTATTAATCAAGAGGATTTGATTATTTCTAACGCCTCTTGCACTACCAACAATGCTGCACCCATGCTCAAAGTAATGGACGAGCTCTGCGGAATTGAACAAGCCTATATTACTACTGTACATTCTTATACGACAGACCAAAGCCTACACGATCGGCCGCATCGAGATTTACGTAGAGCCCGTGCAGCGAGTCAGTCTATTGTGCCAACTACCACCGGCGCAGCTAAAGCATTAACTAAAATTTTTCCTAGTTTATCTACTGTAATTGGTGGGGCAGGAATTCGCGTGCCAGTTCTTAACGGCTCTTTGACCGACATTACTCTTAATGTAAAAGAATCTGTTTCTATCGAGCAGGTAAATAATGCATTTAAAAGTGCTGCAACTTATAGTTTAAAAGGAGTTTTAAGCTATACAGAAGATCCTATTGTGTCTATCGATATCGTAGGGAACCCACATTCTTGCATCTTTGATTCGGGGATGACTTCTGTGATAGGCAAAATGATTAAGATAATAGGATGGTACGACAATGAGACTGGTTATACTAATAGACTTAGTGACTTAATCCTACTTATTTGTAAGAAATAAGTATATTGTGCCTAACAAATGCCCCATGAAAGGTAAATTTAATCGATTTATATTGCCTTTACTCTTATTTTGCTATGCTCTGAGTTTTGCTCAGGACACTACTACTATTGGCCAAACTAGACAGGACACTATTACTCAAATTAACTTGCTCAGAAACAAAGTGCGTGAAGCGATGATTAAGCAAGATATTACTACTGCCTTGCATGATTTAAACCTGGCTAACCAACTAGCCTCAGCAATTAATGACGACGAGTTGCAAGCAGCAACCTATAACGATTTAGCAGACTTTTATAGCAAAGTGCAAAATCATGAGTTGGCCCTTATAGAGGTTAATAAGGCAATTTTATTACTCAATGATAAATCTGGATCGTCTGTACTTGCAGATTCTTTTGTATTAGAAGCCTCTCTTTTTGCCAAAAAGAAAGAATTTGATAAGGCCACCGATAATTTAGACAAGGCTTATGTCATTTACGAAGGGTTAGAGAATAGGTCTGATATGGCTATTATTCAGCTTAATAAAGGACTACTCGCTTTAGAACAAAATAACGCCACAAATGCGGTAAATTACTTAGACGCTTCACTAAGCACATTTGAAGAGTTAGGACTAAAATATTATCAGGCCCAGGCCATGCTCAGCAAGTCTAAAGCGTTATTGCTTTTGGGTCAAAATGGTGATCAAAGCAGATTAGATCAGAGTATCACTACCCTCGATCGCGCTATTGAAATAAGCAGAAATAATAATTTTGAAGTTTTTATTACAGAGAGTAAACTGATAAGAAGCGATATTGCCAAATCTCAAAATGACTTTTCTAAGGCCTATAATTATTTAGAAGAATATTATACCACCAAAGACTCCCTCAACAATTTGAGTAGAGAAGTAATGGAGCAAGAAGTGAAACTACGTTTAGAGCGTGGAGATTTTGACGAAATTATAGCAAACTTAAGAGCCAATATCGCGCAAAAAGACAGCTCGATTAAAATGAACAATATTACCTCAACGCTAAGTATTGCACTTATTACGATCCTATCCCTACTTACATTGTCTTTATATAAAAACAATAATCTTAGAGCTAAAGCCAACGACCTTTTGCAGGAAAAAAATAGCGAGTTGCAATTGGCTAAGGAGAAAGCAGAAAAGGCCTCTCTAGCCAAGGCGCAATTTTTAAGTACAATCACCCACGAATTACGAACACCGCTCTATGCCGTAACAGGCTTAACACATTTACTTCTTGAAGAAAACCCCTTAGAACACCAAAGGGAGCATCTTAATTCGCTTAAATTTTCGGGAGATTACTTGCTCTCTTTAATAAACAACATCCTCGATTTAAATAAACTTGAGGCCAATAAGGTAGAGATAGAAAAGACCACCTTTAATCTTGAAAAGCGAATTAACGACGTATTAGTAGCGCTTAAAAAGTCTGGAGATGATCGCAACAATAAAATTCTATTTGAATTTGACAAGAGCATTCCTGCAAAATTGTTAGGCGACCCTCTTAAGATTTCGCAAATCTTAATCAACTTGGTAGGTAATTCGGTAAAGTTTACCGAGAACGGTACTGTTATGATTCGAGTACAAAAGGGAGACGAAACTGCAGAAAACGTCGTGTTGCATTTTGAGATCGAAGACAACGGGGTTGGAATTTCTAAAAAGAAACAAAAGAGTATTTTCGAAACCTTTTCCCAAGCTTCTTTGCAAATCAATCGCAAGTTTGGTGGTACTGGCTTAGGGCTGTCTATTGTAAAAAATCTTTTACAATTAATGAATAGTAAAATTTATTTGGAAAGCCAATTAGGGAAAGGATCTAAGTTTTCGTTCGATATTAAATTTGCCATTTCTGATCAATCTAAAGAGGATAAAAATTCGCATAATATAATTTATGATATCGATTATGTAGCACTCGAAAACCAGACCGTGCTCGTAGTAGAAGACAACAAGATCAATCAAATGATCACCAAAAAAATCTTAGAGAAAAACAAGATGAAATGCGATGTGGCAGACGACGGAGAAACTGCAGTTGAGATGGTACAGAAGCATCCTTATGATATTGTACTAATGGACATCCATATGCCTGGCATTTCGGGAATTGAAGCAACTCAACAGATTAGAGAGTTCGATAAAAACATTCCTATTATAGCATTGACGGCGGTCACCATCGACGAAAATCTTGACGAATTTTACCGAGCTGGATTTAACGAAATTATCCCAAAACCCTTTAAGACCGAAGAGTTCTTTGAGAAGATTCACCGTACTTTGTTTATGAACAAGACTCCTGTTTAAACCTGAGTTTTAAACGATCTTATTCCATATGGTATGGATATAGTCTAACACCATCTCGTCAAATACAGATTCTCTTTCTAAAAAGCTAGATTGAATTGGCAACGCATACATTGCCTTTTTCTCGATATATGGGCTAAGACGAACAAAGTCTTTTTCGGTAGTTAATATCAATTCGGATTTTGTAATTGTGTCAATTTCTGCCTTCGAAAAATCATGATGATCTGGGTATTCTAAATGCTCAAAATCAAATTCTTTATCATTTAAATGAGCAACCAGTGGTTTTGCGTTTGCAATTCCCGTTACCAGAGTAAACTTCTTGCCAAACAAAAATTGTAACGGAAGCTCATCAGATTTCGAATAAATATGATCGCTATAGGCAATCCGACTCATAAAAACCTGTTGTTCTGTATTCTGTCGCAGTCGATGCTGTAAATCCTGCAAATGTGCATACGGAACCTTTTCTGGGATTTTGGTGATTACAATTACATCTGCACGTTTTGCGTTAGCAGCGGTTTCTCTTAAATTTCCGGCAGGCAATATTAAATCGTCAATAAAGGGTTGGTCAAAAGTTGTCAATAATATCGAGAAGCCTGGGTTTACTTTTCTATGCTGAAAAGCATCGTCTAATAAAATAACTTCTGGATTTTTTTGAGATAATGTTTCTATTCCCTCGCGCCTATTTGCACAAACAGCTATCGTAACTTCCGGGAACTTTTTTTTGAATTGCAAGGGCTCGTCCCCCACTTCGGTTGCCAAATGTGAGGAGAGAACTTCTAAATATCCATTGGTACTCCTGCCATAGCCGCGACTTAATACGGCTACTTTAAAATTATCCTTGAGTAAATAAATTAGATATTCAACCATGGGAGATTTCCCTGTTCCTCCCACAGAAAGATTGCCCACACAAATCATTGGCAAATCGTATCTTTTGCTCGTTAACCAGCCCTTGTCATAGAGTTTATTCCGCAAGCGGGTAATGCCGTCGTAGGCAATAGCAAACGGAAATAATATTTTACGGGGCTGCCTCACAAAGCGAAAGTATACTTTTTTATCTTTACATAAAATAGGCCGATGCAAATAAAAGATGTAATGCAGTTGTTGGAGCAATGGGCTCCACTTGCGTATAGCGAAGATTTTGACAATACTGGGCTCCTAGTAGGTAATGCTTTAAACAAAGTGACCGGAATTTTAGTGACACTGGATTGTCTCGAGTCTGTTATAGATGAAGCGATAAACAAACAATGTAATTTTGTGGTAAGCTTCCATCCAATCATCTTTAGCGGTCTAAAAAAACTGACTGGTAAAACCTATGTCGAACGCGTAGTGCAGAAAGCCATTAAAAACGACATTGCTATTTATGCTGCTCATACAGCCTTAGACAATTCTTGGGATGGGGTAAATAGTAAAATTCTTGAAGTTTTGGGTGCCAAAAAACAAAAAGTGTTAATGCCACAACAAGGATCACTTAAAAAACTTAACACCTTTGCACCTACTCACGAAGCTCAAGGGTTATTACAAGCATTATTTGATGCCGGCGCTGGTGCTATGGGAGAATATAGTGAATGTAGTTTTATTTGTGAAGGAATGGGGTCATTTAAACCTGACGAAGATGCAAATCCGAGTTTGGGTAAAATAGGAGCCAGACATCACGAAGCTGAGACTAAAATCGAGGTCATCTTTGCAAAGGATAAAGAAGCACAAATTGTAACAGCACTTATGCAGAACCATTCTTACGAAGTGGTAGCATACCAAATAAGCACTTTAGAAGTTACCAACTCAAGAATAGGGATGGGAATGGTGGGTTCTTTTAAACAAGAATATTCTGAAACCAAATTGCTAAATCATCTCAAAACTACGATGAAGGCGAACGGCATTAGACATTCATCGCTATTGAATAAACCAATTAAAAACATTGCAGTTTTAGGAGGCAGTGGTAGCTTTGGCATCTCGGCTGCAATCGCCCTTGGAGTGGATGCTTATGTAAGTTCTGACTTTAAATATCATGACTTTTTTAAGGCCGAGGGAAAAATTTTATTGATAGACATCGGACATTACGAAAGTGAGCAGTACACAAAAAATTTAATAGTAACTTATCTTCAAGAAAAAATCACTAATTTTGCACCTGCCTTTCCGCAAGCTAAGGTCCTGTTATCACAGATTGAAACCAATCCTATTATTTATTTGTAACCATGGCAAAGAAAAAAGAGACTACCGTCGAAGATAAACTTAGAGCGCTTTACGATTTACAACTTATCGATTCTCGCGTAGACGAAATTCGCAACGTGCGGGGCGAACTTCCTCTAGAAGTAGAAGACCTAGAAGATGAGGTTGCAGGGATGAGCACTCGATTAGAAAAACTCAAGGCAGATCTTGAATTAACAGATGAGTCTATCAAGGACAAAAAAAACCTAATCGAAGAGGCAAAAACACTTATTAAAAAATATAGCGAGCAACAAAATAATGTTCGTAACAATAGAGAATATAACTCATTGAGCAAGGAGATCGAGTTCCAAGAGTTAGAGATTCAATTGGCAGATAAGCACATTAAAGAATTTAGAGCTCAAATCGATCAAAAGAAAGAGGTTATCGACGAAACTAAAGGACGTTTTAAAGAACGTCAAGAACACCTTAAACACAAAAAGAGTGAGCTTGATGAGATTTTAGCTGAAACCGAAAAAGAAGAGAAAGCACTTTTAAAAGAATCAGAATCTTTTGAAGGTAAAATAGAAGAGCGATTGGTTAGTGCTTATAAGCGAATTCGCGCTAATGCTAAGAATGGCTTGGCCGTTGTACCAATTGAACGTGGTGCATCTGGAGGTTCATTTTTCACTATTCCTCCACAAGTACAGATGGAGATTGCTGCACGCAAAAAGATTATCACAGACGAACACAGTGGTCGTATTTTGGTAGATCCGCAATTAGCTATAGAAGAACGCGAAAAGATGCAAAAGCTTTTTTCAAAACTATAAACTCTGTACTATAAAGATTAATATGGCCTTCGCAAATATGTGAGGGCTTTTTTATGCTTTTAATTTTAATTATTTGGTAAGGATTTTCGCAGATGTCCGACTCCCTCATGATACAACTAATCCCATGTCAAAATACTTATTTTTAACTTTCGTTTTCGGGCTGGCAACCCTTACGGCTTCATGCCAATCTGCTAACGAAAACAACAACAAAGTTGAGACAGAAGCTCTGGAAATAATAAAACCCGTACAGACAGAATCAGAAAATGGTTTAAGCAAAGCCTATTTTGCAAGTGGCTGTTTTTGGTGTGTCGAAGCCATTTACGAAAGTGTAAATGGGGTATCAGAAGCGATAAGCGGTTACGCCGGAGGGCATACAGAAAATCCAAACTACCAAGACAGTAATACAGGCACTACTGGACATGCAGAAGCTAATGAGATTTATTATAATCCAGATGTGGTTTCGTTTAAAACACTTGTAACAATTTACTTTGGATCACAAAATATTACTCAGGTAAATGGTCAGGGACCAGACCAAGGTTCGCAGTACAGATCTATTATTTTTTATCAGAATGACGAAGAGAAAAACATAATCGATAAAAAAGTTGATTCTATAAATGCCACACTCAACGGCAAAGAAGTGGCTGCCCAAGTAGTACCTTTTCAAACATTCTGGGTTGGAGAAGATTATCATCAAAATTTTGAGCAATTAAACCCTTATCATCCTTATATTCAGAATGTCTCTATTCCCAGACTGAATAAATTTAAACGCAAATTTCCCGAATTGCTCAAGATGGATCATTAAATTTGCTGTTAGAAAAACTAACCGCTATGAAAAAGATTCTAATTTTATTAGTTGTTGCAATTGTAATTATTGCATGTAATGACGCAAATACTCCTGAAGAAATAGAAAAATCTGAGGCCGTGTTAATTGCCGAAGCCAGTGGTTTTCACAATTGGGACAACGTAAACGAGATAAAATTTACTTTTAATGTAGACCGTACAGACCGTCACTTTGACCGCACCTGGACATGGGAGCCAAAAACGGGTAAAGTTATTATGGAATCTGCCAAAGATACCGTTGTTTTTAATCATAAATCTGTTGATAGCACCAGTTTCGGAGCAGATACAGCGTTTGTAAACGACAAATACTGGCTACTTGCTCCTTTTAATTTGATTTGGGACGATACTGCCGAGATTACGACTAGTGAAAAAGTATTAGCACCAATGTCTAAAGACAGTTTGCGCATGCTCACAATAGCCTATCCTGCAGAAGGAGGGTATACTCCTGGCGATGCGTACGACTATTATTATGACGACAACTACGACATTAAAGAGTGGGTGTTTAGACATAAAAATGGAGAAGAACCCTCGATGATTACCAGCTGGGAAGGAGCTCTAGACGTTAACGGTATTAGAATATACACGACCCACAATAATATGAATAGGGATGTAAAAATTTATTTTACCAATGTTTCTATCAAATAAATTAATCTTTAATAAGACGCTTTACAAATAGTTGGCGATTGTCACCCTGTACCAAAACCACGAAATATATTCCGTTAGTTAGACTAGAGACGTTTATAACTGTTTTATTGGCGGCATTAAATTGTGCTGCTTCAACGAGCACTCTTCTACCTTGAATGTCAAATACCTGAACCCAATCTGCATTGGCGTCTGTATGCTGTACAGTTAATAATTGCGACGTAGGGTTTGGATAAATCAAAGATTCAGAAGACGATGTTGCAATATCCCCATTAAAATAAGCCTCAGCGAGGTTGAAGGCATCTATACCAATCTCAATCCCTGCTATTCTGCCTGGAATATCATCTATAGGTGGATGAATTCCACCCCAAATTCTCGACAAACTAGTCTGATCTGATGCATCTCTATAGGTAGCCCATTGCAATTGCATATCTACTGTTGGACCTAACTCAAAAACCAAAAAATTGTTGGCCTCAATTTCAAAAATTCCCATTCCTCCAGGAAAATATTCGTCGCCAGTAAAAAGCGTAAGTAGCTCCGCAGCAGCTCTAGAAAACGTAGAATGCCCAGAAACATACCCTGCAAAGGGAGGCGTAATAAAACTAATTCGTTGATATGGATACCAATCACGTGCCAAAATCCAACCAACTCCGGCAACGTCAAACTCGGGATCAATAATATACTCATGACCCAACCAAGTATATAATTTAATTTCACCAACGTTCTCGGCAGATGCCCCCTCTAAAGGATCACCTGCTTCTACAATCTCGATATAATCTGGAATTAACGGAAAACCGTGTTCATGATAACTAGCCAAATCCGGGTCGCTGCTTTGACCCTTTTCTGCCATATATCTAATGGCACTTATTGGTCTAACATAATCGTAAAAACCTTTAATCCCCCAGGCCGAAATTGCAGAATCGTGCATAGCTCCTGCGAGTGCAAAATAAGACTTGATGTCCCACTCCAAATCAGACAATACAGCCCCTTCGCCCTTAAATCGTTTTTCTAAGTCTGAATGATCACTTACATAATTAAGGATAGTAAACCAATGTCCCGGTGGGGTTTCGCTATCAGGGCCATCTGCCCAAAACTCTGCCAATACACGAGCATAATCACCTCTTGGTACAAATTGTGACACATAAGCTTCGCCAGTACTAGGGTTTATATCACGACCTATCCCTGGATCTCCACCTTCAAAGAAATTGTAGAACTCTTTATATTCTTCGAATGTATCGGGAAAAGCATGTGTGTTTCCGAAATTTGTCGGGGAAATATCTATCATTACCTCATCTTCTGTTCCTAAATGAGAGCCCCAAACAGAAACCATAGCAAAACCCCATTTATAAGGATCGTTAATGCCAATTCCATCTTGTATATACCACGGGTCTACAGGCCGATGATAGACTTTAAAGTCATAACCGTCTCGGCTTAAAATAGTTAAATCGTCTTCAACTAAAGCAAAAGGACTAACTTCTCCCCATTCTGGGCTTAAAAAATCTATTACTCCAGCCGGAAATTCATTCCCGCTTTGATCTATAAAACTCTCTAAAAACAGTGGTTGCCAGCGATTTGGAAATTCCATATCCGGATTTCCATACGAGTCTGTATCTAAGGGTTCGTTAATAGGCACATAAAACTGGTTGGCATAATCATTTGCCTCATTAGAACCATCTTGATGTCCAAAACTAATAAGTTGTTGCGCCAAATAATTTCCCAAAGCTCTTGGGTCTCCAGATTGATAGTTGGTGTTCGAAAAAGACGCATCATACCCATGGCTCTCCATTAAATCATTAATACTTGAAAAAATTTCAGCTTGGCCAGGAGAGCTAGAAAAACGCACCGTTATCAATCGGTACAAAGCATAGCTAATTGCTTTTTCTATTGCTTCTTGATCGCTATCACTAGTAGAAAATCCATCGAAAGGGACACTAAAACCATCAATAGTTTTGCCTAGAAAATAAGTTTCCGCAGTTGTATCAAATAAAGCCCAAACATCATACATGGCAATAGAAGTATGCCATAAGTTTCTAGCGTGAACTGTTGGTCGCGCAAAATCGTTTCGCACTCCGTTAAGTATTTCTTCGTTCCATTCGCGTGCGATAGATTGCGCATTAAGCAAAGGAAGATTAACAAGAATAATCAGTAGATATAAAAAGACCTTTTTCATTAAAGTTTAAAATTTTAGCAAAGATGATAAAGTAATCAAAATATTGAATATTAAACAAGGTCTTAAATCATGAATCAAATCATCTCAGCAAAAAAAATGTAAGCAAATTAATTCCTATTTTTGTGTAAGGCTCAATTAAATGCCAAATTATGCATAAAAACTCGCTGGAATACGCCCGCAGTTGTGATATACAAGACCCACTTAAAAACTTTAGAAACAAGTTTTATATCCCAGCTAACGACAATGATGAGTCACTCATATATCTCTGCGGAAACTCTCTAGGCCTGCAACCCAAGAGCACAGCCGCTTATGTTACACAAGAATTAGAGGATTGGTCTAAACTAGGAGTCGAAGGGCATGTTCATGCCAAAAATCCTTGGATGCCATATCACGAATTCTTAACAGAAAGCATGGCAAAAATAGTAGGCGCCAAACCTTCAGAGGTTGTGATGATGAATACCCTTACGGCAAACTTGCACTTTATGATGGTTTCTTTTTATCACCCAACACCTAATAGGTTTAAGGTGATTATCGAAAGTGATGCCTTTCCTTCGGATAAATATGCAGTAGAGAGTCAATTACAATTTCATGGTTTTGATGCAGATAAAGGGCTTTTACTTTGGAAACCAAGAGAAAGCGAACACCATTGCCGAATGGAAGATTTAGAGGCGCTTTTAGAACAAAACAAAGATCAAGTGGCCTTGGTAATGATAGGAAGCACCAATTATTATACAGGACAAGCCTTTCCATTAAAAGAAATTACAAGTCTTGGGCATTCACACGGGGCTCGAGTTGGGTTCGATTTAGCACATGGTGCTGGGAATATTCAGCCAAATCTTCACGATTCTAATGCCGATTTTGCGGTCTGGTGTTCTTATAAATATTTAAACAGTGGCCCGGGTAGTATTGGTGGTTGTTTTGTGCATGAGCGCCATGCAAACAATAATGATCTTAAAAAACTTACCGGCTGGTGGGGACACAATAAACAAACTCGTTTTAATATGCGCCATGATTTTGACGCTATCTCGGGTGCCGAAGGATGGCAACTAAGCAATCCCTCAATCCTATCCATGGCAGCAATTAAGGCTTCTTTAGAGGTTTTTGAAGAAGCTGGTTTTGACAATATCATTGCCAAATCAAAAAAGCTAACGGGCTATTTAGAATTTTTACTTGAAGATTTAAACAACCCAGAAGTTAGAATAATCACCCCTAAAAACCCAGACGAAAGAGGAAGTCAATTGTCTATACAAGTTAAAAGCGCCAACAAACAAATGCACACTGCCTTAACAAACGAAGGAGTAATAAGCGATTGGCGCGAACCTGATGTGATACGTGTAGCACCGGCTGCTCTTTACAATAGTTTTGAAGACGTATTTACTTTTGTTTCACTCTTTAAAAAAGTACTTGAATCGCGCCAAAACACATGAATAAAGACGAACCCATATTAATTATTGGAGCGGGACTTTGCGGAAGCCTTTTGGCGCTAAGAATGGCACAAAGAGGATTTAATGTAAAACTCGTAGAGCGTCGTCCAGATTTACGAAAAGTGGAGCAAGATGCTGGAAAGTCTATTAACTTGGCTTTTTCTGATCGCGGCATGAAAGGAATTGCCTTAGTAGGGCTACAAGACGAAGTTAAAAAACTTTGTATCCCCATGCATGGTAGAATGATACACGATACTCAAGGAAATACTTTTTTAAGTCCCTATAGTGGTCGAGAAAATGAATATATTAACTCTATATCACGTCCGGGGCTCAATATGCTCTTAATAGATGCGGCAGAAGCCTTGCCAAATGTTAGTATCAATTTTAATATGTCCTGCGACTATGTAGATCTCGAAAAAGGCCTAGCTGTATGTACAGATAACGAATCAAAACAAGAAACAAAGTTAAGCGGGCAGGTAATATTTGGCACAGATGGAGCTGGAAGTCGAGTTCGCAAAAGTATGTCAAGGCATCGAAAATTTTTATTTAATTTTTCTCAGCAATGGCTCACTCATGGTTATAAAGAACTTACAATTCCAGCTGGCCCCAACGGCGATTATCTTACAGATAAAGGTGCCTTACATATTTGGCCTAGAGGTGAAGATATGCTGATAGCACTTCCTAATTTGGACGGCAGCTTTACAGTAACACTTTTCTTGCCATATGATAATAGCGATTATTGCTTTAACAATTTAACCTCGGTAGAAAGGGTAAAAGACTATTTTAATCAAGAATTTCCGGATGTGGTCACTTTAATGCCAAACTTGACAACCGAATTTTTTAATAACCCAACTGGCCCGCTAGGAACCATTAAGTGTTCTCCATGGAGTGCCAATGGTAAAACTTTGTTAATGGGCGATGCTGCACATGCGATTGTACCATTTTATGGCCAAGGAATGAATGCTTCCTTTGAAGATGTTGTAGAATTTGATGCATTTTTAGATACACACACAGGAGATTGGCAACAAATATTTGAAGCTTACCAAGCGCATCGAAAAAAGGATACCGATGCTATTGCAGATCTGGCCGTAGACAATTTTCATGAAATGAAAGAACATACTGCCAATGCCTTGTTCCAGGAAAAACGCAAATTAGAAATGGCTTTTGAATCTAACTATCCTAACGATTATTATTCTAAATATTCGATGGTTACCTTTAAAGCGAGTATGTCGTATCACGAGGCCATGAAGATAGGCCGGGCTCAAGACAAAGCAATTCTAAATTTATTAAACGACGGCCATTTACCAGAAGAAATGCCGCTTGAAAAAAAGTTAGCATTGGTTAAAAAAGAAACTCAGAAGATGTTGAACGCAGCGAACATCTTAGGAGATTAATTGGATCAAAAAAGAAAAGACTATGAAAAGCAGACTAGTAGAAGGAAAAGCAACTCCAAGAGGGGCGTATCCCCATGTAAAACGTGCTGGAGATTTTATTTTTGTAAGCGGTACCAGTTCTCGCTTAGCAGACAATAGCTTTGCAGGAGTTAATCAAATTGATGAGATGGGCACCATGCATTTAGATGTTCGAGAACAAACCAAAGCAGTTTTAGAAAACATAAAAGATTACTTGGCAACAGAGGGTGCCACTCTTGCCGATGTGGTAGATGTAACTAGCTTTTTGGTAAATATGAACGATTTTGCAGGCTATAATGAGGTCTATGCTCAATATTTTTCTAAAGAAACCGGCCCTGCCAGAACAACTGTTGCGGTACATCAATTACCTCATCCTAATCTGGTAGTCGAAATTAAGGCCATGGCGTATAAACCTAAGCAAGGATGATTAAAATTCAGAATTATATAAATGGAGAATACTGCGACCCAATTTCTGGGCAATGGCTAGACAACGTAGACCCTAGTTGTGGGCAAGTGTATGCCCAGATCCCTAATTCTGACGCCCAAGATGTAACAAACGCATATAAAGCAGCAAAAGCAGCTCAAGCTGGCTGGGCTGCGACTTCGATTGATACGCGTTCTGCTATTCTGTTAAAGCTAGCTGCGCTGATAGAAAAGAATATTGATAGACTTGCAACGGCCGAATCGAGAGATAATGGCAAACCAATTTGGCTAGCCAAAGCAGTAGATATTCCGCGAGCAGCGACAAATTTTAGATTTTTTGGCAATGCTATTACGCAGTTTGCAAGCGAGGCTCACGAGAATGTAGGCAATAATTCTATCAATTTTACCCTACGCGAGCCCTTAGGCGTGGTTGGATGTATTTCGCCATGGAATCTGCCATTGTATCTATTTAGCTGGAAGGTAGCCCCAGCAATTGCGGCAGGAAACACCGTAGTTGCAAAACCAAGTGAAGTAACCCCAATGACGGCTTATCTATTAGGTGAGCTTTGTACAGAAGCAGGCCTCCCTAAAGGTGTTCTTAATATAGTTCATGGCTTAGGTAGACAAACTGGGCAAGAAATTGTAGCACATAAAGGTATTAAGGCTATTTCGTTTACTGGTGGAACAGCAACTGGAGCACATATCGCAAAAGTGGCTGCGCCAATGTTTAAAAAATTATCCCTTGAGCTCGGGGGCAAAAACCCAAACCTAATTTTTGCCGATTGCGATTTTGACCTAATGCTAAAGGTGACTTTAAAATCTTCTTTTGCCAACCAAGGTCAAATTTGCTTATGCGGCAGCCGAATTTTTGTTGAAGCGGCCATCTATGACAAATTTAAATCTGCCTTTGTCGAGGCTGTTAAAAAGCTTAGTGTAGGTAATCCTGCAGAAGAAGGCCACAATTTAGGGGCGGTGGTATCTGAGGTACATATGAATAAAGTCCTTGAGTATATTGAGGTTGCTAAACAAGAAGGCAATTTGCTTTGTGGTGGCAAACGTCTTATTATAGAAGGTAGTGAAGGTGGGTTTTATATTGCTCCAACGGTAATTGAAACAACTACTACCCAATGCAGGATTAACCAAGAAGAAGTATTTGGTCCTCTAGTGACTATTACAAAATTTGAAACAGAAACCGAAGCTATCCAAATGGCCAATGACGTACCTTATGGCTTGTCTTCGACCGTTTGGACGTCAAATTTAGACAGGACAATGCGGGTTTCTAAACAACTAGAAGCGGGTATCGTTTGGGTTAATACTTGGCTTAATCGAGATTTAAGAACGCCTTTTGGCGGAACCAAAGCAAGTGGTGTTGGTAGAGAAGGTGGCCTTGAAGCCTTGCGTTTCTTTACAGAACCAAAAAATATTTGTATTCAGTATAAAAACTAAAGAATGAATTTAGATTTAAGTGGTAAAAATGCAATGGTTTGTGGAGCTTCTGCAGGAATTGGTAAAGCAAGCGCAATAGCTTTAGCTGCTCAAGGTGCGACAGTAACCTTGATGGCCAGAAACGAAGACAAACTATCGGCAGTGCTAAAAGAACTGCCAAATCAAGAGGCACGTCATAATTATTTGGAAGTAGATTTCAGCAATACAGAAGTATTAAAAAGTAGCCTAGCATTTGCAGTAACTCAACGGCAGTTTCACATATTGGTAAACAATACTGGTGGCCCCAAAGGGGGTCCAATTTTTAGCGCCGATGTAGATGAGTTCACCGAGGCTTTTAAACAACATTTAGTTTGTAATCACCTATTGAGTCAAGCTCTTGTACCGGGTATGAAAGATGCTCAATACGGAAGAATAATTAATATTATTTCGACATCTGTTAAACAACCCATCGATGGTCTTGGAGTAAGTAATACAATACGAGGCGCTGTTGCTAGCTGGAGTAAAACCCTTGCAAACGAGTTAGGCCCATTTGGAATTACAGTAAATAATGTGCTTCCTGGGTTTACTGCTACAGATCGATTAGAAGATATTGTTGGCAATGCAGCTAAAAA
>QIIH01000336.1 GCA_003229235.1 Flavobacteriales bacterium
GAGCCTCTGATATTGAAGCTTTAGAGAGTAACTATCGATTGCCTACAACGTCGTATTATATCGGTTTAGCGTAACAATGTGTCCCCGAAGAGAAGACCTTGTTTAAGTTTTTTTTGGGGAGATTTAAAGATGTTGAAAGTTGGGCAATTTCTGCTTCGCGGCAAACCGCTTGTAGCCTTAGTTTTAAAACCGAACAAATTGTTATACTTTTAAAACTAGCTTTAAAATTTGTATAGATAATATCCCTACAAACAATTTTTAGTGCATCACCTCTTAAACATTTAAAATGAAAAAATTAATCATTACAAGTATTACAATATCCTTTTCACTTGTTTTTCTGTTGCTTTCTTCTTGCAAAGAAACTCCTCAAGAAACTCCTCAAAAAGACGCTGTCGATCAAACGATAGCACTTAACAAATGGTTTGACGACAAATATGAAGAGTCACTACAAATGAGTCCTTTAGGGCTTACTGTTCAGGGGAGAAAAGATCAGTACGACAAAATTGACGATCTGAGTAAAGAAGCCGAAGACGAGCAACTGGCTTGGTATAAGGACAGCACCACCGAGCTAACCGAAAAATTTAATTACAATACGCTAAATGCTCAAGACCAGACTTCTTATGATTTGTGGGTGTTTCAATACGAAACAGCAAAAGAGGGGGTGGCGTATAGAGATATGGATTATGTTTTTGATCAGATGCGAGGCCTGCATGCCCGGCTCCCAACCTTTTTGATTAACTTTCATAAAGTAGACAGTCTTGCCGATATGAACACCTATATTTCTAGGATTCAAGGAACAGGCAGAGCCATTAATCAATTGGTAGATAGAGCAAAACAACAAGCTGCTTTGGGGATTTTACCTCCAAAATTTACGTTCGAAACAGTGATTATACAAACGAAGGCATTGGTAGATGGTACACCTTTACTGAATGACATGAACAGAAAAATTGATGCACTTGTGGCATCCGAAGATATAACAACGGAGCAGGCAGATGAGCTTAAAGTAGCATCGGCGAATGCGATTAAAACTTATTTTACACCAGCGTATGAGGATCTTTTAACCTGGTTAGAAACCGAAATCGAAAATGCAGAAGATTCGCCCACAGGAGTTAGTCGCCATCCTAATGGAGAAAAATTTTACAATTACAGGCTAAAGGTTTTTACGACTACAGATCTTACGGCAGACGAAGTCCACGAAATTGGCCTTAAAGAAGTGGCCAGAATCCAGAAAGAGATGCTCGCTATTAAAGACAAAGTAGGTTTTGAAGGCGATCTTAATGCCTTCTTTAAATTTGTAAATACAGACGAGCAGTTTTTCTTCCCTAATACAGACGAAGGGCGTCAAGCATACCTAGATGAATCGACTAAATATCTAGACGAGTTAACTAAAAAATTACCAGAGTACTTCGGAATTCTACCCAAAGCCAAGTTACAAGTAAAGCGAGTAGAGGCGTTTAGAGAACAAGATGGTGCACCGCAGCACTACTTCGGAGGGTCACCAGATGGTTCGAGACCGGGCATCTATTATGCCCATCTCTCTGATATGAATGCGATGCCTAAAACTACGATGGAAGGGGTAGCCTATCATGAAGGAAATCCTGGGCATCATATGCAAATCTCCATTGCCCAAGAGTTAGAATCTGTTCCTAAGTTCAGAACACAAGCAGGGTTCAGTGTATATAGCGAGGGTTGGGGATTATACTCAGAGACCTTGGCAAAAGAAATGGGCGGATACCAAAACCCATATTACGACTTTGGCCGCTTGGTAAACGAAATATGGAGAGCGATTCGCTTGGTGGTCGATACGGGATTACATACTAAGGGATGGACAGAAGCCGACGCCATAAAGTACTTCCAAGAAAATTCTTCTATAGCAGAGGGAGCAATAATTGCCGAGGTACAGCGCTATATGGTAATGCCAGGCCAAGCGACTTCTTATAAAATAGGAATGCTTAAAATCCAGGAATTGCGACAATCGGCCGAAAACCAACTAGGAGACAAATTTGACATTAAGGGCTTTCATGATACAATTCTGGGCAGTGGTGCTTTGCCATTAGAGTTATTAGAACGCAGAGTAAATGAGTGGATAGAGGCTGAGAAGGGGGTTGAGTTGAAGCTTTAAGTATAGAAGAGTTTTAATCATATTACTCACTACTCCCCTCCTTGGAGGGGTTAGGGGTGGGTTTTGAGTTATCACCGTGAAGTCCTGCTTGTCCGAAATAGCGCCTTGCGCGATGGCGGGAGGACATTTAATGAAAGTACCCACGAAGTGGAATAATGGGGTGGGTTCTTGGTTATCAACGTGAAGTCCTGCGGTTCCTGAGCGTTATTGAAAAGCAAAACTAAACGTTTTACGGTTCCTGAGCGTAGCCGAAGGATGGACATTTAATGGAAGTACCCACGAAGTGGAATATAGGGGTGGGTTTTGAGTTCAGTTGCCGCTTCTAAGAAGCGGTACCTAATTTTACTTTTCTTTCCATACTTTTTTGCATTGCCCAAAAAAGTATGCAAAAAACTCTAGCCCCTTCTTAGTGCGCTTTTACGCTCCTTTGCGAACAAATTACAAAGTCGCATAAAACCCCTCGCAAAATCTGAGGTTGCAAACAAGTTGCAACCATCGAACCGATCTTTGCTCGGTTACTCACGCTTCGCAGACGGGGCCATTAACTTGTTCGGTAAGAAATCTGTATTTACCTGAACACGTTTGTCGATAACCGAAAAATGTTACGTCCGATGTCGAGCGCCGATTCTTGCCGAGTAATTTGCGTAGCAAACTTACGGAAGCAAATGCGCTCGATTCAGTAAATTCGAAGAATAAAAATCGACTAAAAAAGACGCACTTTCTTTTGCAACTTTGCTTTATGCGAGTAAAGAAAAGTTGAATAAGTAATAAAGTTTAGAACGGTATGCGGCAATGCGAAAAAGAATAAATAAAAAGAAATTTAGATTTTAAACCCCAGCGTTAAGGATTGCAGTGAAAATCCTCTTGGCGAGGGCAAGATATTAAAACGTATAGCCTGACGCCAGCTCAGCTGGTGGAACGCCCAAAAATAAGTTGAAGAAGAATTAGGGTTAAGCACCTTACCGAAGGAAAAATGTCCTGCTTGCCCGAAATAGCACAAAGTGCGATGGCGGGTGGACATTTAATGAAAGTACCCACGAAGTGGAAAAAAGGGTTGTCTTTGCAACAACATACTTTATGATTCCAAGGCAGGAAGATTCAAAATGTAATTCGTGCTTCTTCCTCCTTCACCTGAGTCTAATAAAACTCCCTTTTCGATTAAATCTTGAATATCTTTTCTAGCAGTATCTCTATGAACTTTTGTCATCTTTCCCCACTTTGAAGAATGCAACTTCCCGACGAAGTTATTCAGAAGTTTATTAATCATTTCGACTTGTCTTTTATTGAATTGTGTGGTTTTATGTAATTCCCAAAAATTTGCCTTTATCAATATTTTCGATAATGTTTTGTTTGTTGCTTCAAGAGCCTCGATTAATCGTTCAAAGTACCAAACAAGCCATTGGCTTACGTCCATACTTCCCTTTTGGGTTGATTCTAATATATCATAATACCCTTTTTTGGATTTCAAAATTTGAGCAGACATACTATAGAAGCGTTGATTGGTTTTATCTGCTCTGGCCAATTGATTATCTGCAATGGCTCTGGCAATTCTTCCGTTTCCATCATCAAATGGATGGATGCTTACGAACCATAAATGAGCGATAGCCGATTTAATTACAGCTTCCATACTTTTTTCTGAGTTAAACCACTCGATAAATCGATCCATTTCTTTTTCTAATCTAGGAGCATCGGGAGCAGTATAATGTACCGTTTCTTTTCCCATGGCACCCGATACAACTTGCATCGGACCAGCTTTATCGTCTCTCCATTCGCCTACTATTATCTTATGCATCCCGCTTCTGCCTGTAGGAAATAAGGCAGCATGCCATCCACACATTCGATCCTTTGTTAAGGGGTCTAGATATTTTTGAGTTGCATCTAACATCATTTCTACCACCCCTTCTACCTCTCGACTTGTGTTAGGCAAGCCTGATATTTCCATCCCTAGTCTTCTAGCTACAGAAGATCGCACTTCTTCGGGGTTCAATAACTCTCCTTCTATTTCGCTAGACTTTACAATGTCTTCGGTTAAGGTCTCAAGTACGGCTTCGTCTCTTAGTTCGAATCCCATGCCCTCCATACGTCCTATTAATCGACCTTGTAAATTACGTATCTCACTTACGTATGGCAGTAAGGTGTCGCTCTCCCATTTAAAATTTGGCCAAGCTTTACTTTGATGCAAATACATGATATTCCTTTTAATGCCGTATTATTTACTGCAAATATAATAAATAATTGTCGTGAAATACACTAATCGCCGTATTAATTACGTCAATAAGTAAGTTTATTTGCCGTTTTTAGCGTTATTTGCTGCAAAAAAAACGACATAAAGACCTCATAATTGCCGTATTAATTTGAAGAGGGAGCTACTTCTAGTTATCTACAACTTGTTACACCAAAACCCAAAACACTCAAGCGAGTTTGGGGGATTCTTGCAACAGCAACAAATCGCTGCCCGATTTTAAATATTGCTATTAGCTACTCCCCTCCTGGGAGGGGTTAGGGGTGGGTTTTGGGTTATCACCGTGAAGTCTTACGGTTCCTGAGAATAGCCGAAGGACCGACATTTAATGAAAGTACCCACGAAGTGGAATAAAGGGGTGGGTTCTGGGTTGTTACAGGAATAATCAGAACTATTAGCTATCATGTCCTTGGTGGGGATTCACTCGCCCAATAGTGAGCTCTGCTCTACTATTCTGGGCGAGTGATCCCAAAGGGGGAGTCTCACAACAACATAGAAAACAAAATGTGATTTTGGGTGGGATCCTAAGCTGCTTCGCAGCTCCTATTTACTCGTCTCAAAAAATGCTTGAGCAAGCTTGGATTGGGATTCACCGCTCACTGTGTTCGCGGTGATCCCAAAAGGGGAGTCTCACAACAACCGAAACAAATCGCGAAGCGATTTACAAAAAGTCAAAACCCAAAACACTCAAGCGAGCTTGGATGTTTTGGGTTTCTTTCTTTTTGTTGCAGAGAGGAAGGGATTCGAACCCTCGATGCGCTTTTGGCGCATACACGCTTTCCAAGCGTGCGCCTTCGACCACTCGGCCACCTTCTCTTTTTAACCGTGTAGTGAGCTACGCTCTACTGCTCGGTACTTTGCTCTACTATGCGGCAAAAAAACAACAATTAAGTGAATTCTTTGGCCTTTTTTTAGCTAAAATTAGGAGCGTTCGCCGCGTAACGATCGTTCGTAGTCTGTCTTAAATTGGGTGGGTGATAGGTTTTGTGCTAAGAGGTACATGAGTTTGCATAAAGCAGCTTCTGTGGTCATGTCGCCGCCAGATATTACGCCTAGTTTTTTAAGGCCAATACTGGTGGTGTAATCGCCCATAGATACGCTCCCGCCACTGCATTGAGTGACATTTATTACCGGGATTCCACGGTCTTGGAAGGATTTGATAACCTCCAGAAACCAAGCCTCGGTGGTGGCGTTTCCTGCTCCATAGGTTTCAAGGATGATGCCCTTTAGGTCGCCCGATGCCTTTAATGCCTTAAAAATTGTTTGGGTAATGCCAGGAAACAATTTTATAAGCGCAATACGCTGCTCCATTTGGGTGCGTACAATTAATGGCTCGTTTGAGTTTTCGCGCAAGAGTTTGGCAGTTTCAAAATATAGATGCACCCCACTTTCTGCCAAGGCAGGATAGTTTAAAGAGGCAAAGGCCTCGAAATGTTCGGCGTTAATTTTTGTGGTGCGGTTACCGCGGTACAGTTTGTATTCAAAGTACAGACCTACTTCGCGTACCATCGGCAAAGCACCATCGCGGGTGGCTGCTATTTGAATAGAGGTAATTAGGTTTTCTTTGGCGTCGGTGCGCAAATCCCCAACGGGTAATTGCGAGCCGGTAAATATTACGGGTTTCTGTAAGTTTTCGAGCATAAAGCTCAAGGCAGAAGCGCTATAACTCATAGTATCACTCCCGTGTAACACGACAAAGCCATCGTGTTTGTCATAATTTTGAGATATCATGTTGGCGATGGTAACCCAGTGAGAGGGGTTCATATCCGAGCTATCTATTGGCGTATCAAAACTCAAGGTCACTATCTGGCAATCTAAGAGTTGTAATTCGGGAATGTGCTCTAACAAACGTGAGAAATCGAAGTTCTGTAAGGTGCCAGTTTCGAAGTCGCGAATCATCCCAATGGTTCCGCCAGTGTATATTAAAAGTATAGTGGGTTTGTTATCCATAGTGCCAAAGCTATTAAATCCCGAACACTTCTTTGCTATTTGCTGTGGTCACTTTAGCAATCTCATTTTCGGTCACCCCATAGAGCTCGGCCAATTTTGCACTTACTAAGCGCAAATAGCTTGCCTCGTTGCGTTTTCCGCGATGCGGAGTAGGTGTTAAATAGGGTGCATCTGTTTCGAGTACGATCTGTGATAAATCGATCTCCGATATAAATTTATCAAGGCCGCCATTTTTAAAGGTCACAACACCTCCTATGCCTAATTTCATATTAAAACCAATGGCGCGTTTTGCCTGTGCTAAATCGCCAGTAAAACAATGAAAAATTCCGCGTAGCGACACATCTTTTTCGCCTTCCAGAACTTCGAATATCTCGTCGAAAGCTTCCCTGCAATGAATCACGATAGGCAATTTATATTTTTTGGCGAGTCTAATTTGATGCACAAAAGCTTCTTGCTGTATGGCCAAGGTCGTTTTATCCCAATAAAGGTCGATGCCAATTTCGCCAACGGCATAAAAAGAGCGCTGTTCAAAAAGAGCGTCCACAATTGCCAATTCTTCTTTATAATTTTCTTTAACAGACGTGGGGTGCAAACCCATCATTAAAAATATATTGTCTGGATAGGCTTTCTCTAACTCGAACATGCGCTTGTTGTAAGTAGAATCTATCGCAGGAATAAAAAAACGCTTAATATTTAAATCAAATGCATTCTCGATTACTACCGTTCTATCCTCGTCGAAGGCTTCGCTATATAAATGGGTATGGGTGTCTGTAAAAATCATTCCCTGCAAAGCTAGTGACTTTTTATTAGCCTATATTTGTATACTCAGTTTTTGCCTTCGAAAATCTATTACATCTTGAAACTACTGCAAAATCTAACGTTCCACTCTGTTTTTTAAAACAACCATAACCTTGCTATGCTTTTTTAAAAAAACAATAGATTTTATTGCAGTTTCAACCTTCATTACGAAATTCTAAAACAAAATCTGAGTTAAAAAAAGAATTAAGTGAGCAGCCTACGAGACCTTCTTATTCAAAAAGATTTTTATAGAGTTGCTATGCAAACCACTAAGAGCAATCACTATAAAGTAACGGCCAATATCAACGGCAAAAATGGCAGCTTTATTATCGATACAGGAGCCTCATCTAGCTGTATAGATTCGCAACATATTGCTCATTTTAAACTAGTGGCAAAAGACACCCAGATGCGAGCCACTGGAGCAGGTGCTAGTAATATAGACATGCAAGTTTCTTTAGATAACACCCTTCGTTTTGGGCTTTGGAGCAAAACAAACGTACAAATTATAGTGATGGATTTGTCGCATGTAAATCACGGTCTTGTGAAATTAAACGAAACCCCCGTACACGGAATCATAGGGGCCGATTTGTTAAAAACAGCACGTGCGGTGATCGACTATGGCAGAAATTGCTTGTATGTAAAATAATGGTATTTTTTTAGTACATTTAATAGCGTCCCATTTTCTAAAACCTAACTATTGGACAAAAATTGTTGGCCCCTTTTTATTTGCCTTTTCCCTTTCTTAACTAGCCATGCACAAGAACCTTGGCAAGAGTATGTTGAGCAATATGAGCAAAGTGCCAGTGTTCATGCTCGTTTAACAGCTTTGGATTCTGTCCTTTCGCTTTCTTTTTATAAAGATAACCAGGTGTTTATACCCTTTAGCATGACGTATATAGACTTGGCTTTGGGAGCAGAGCGTTATCAAGATGCAGCGAAAAAGGCGATGAATTTGTCCTCTCCAATAAACAATGCCAATAGGTCAACAGAAGGTATTGCCTATATAGATAAAGTACTATTACATCAGGAGAAAATTAAAGATTCATTTTTGGTGGGTGGGTTGTATTTAAAACGAGGGGGAGGTTATTTTAGGTTGGATAACAATCAGGCTATAATAGATTATACAACTGCCATTCAAAACTTTTCGCAATCAGATTCTGTCTACAAAGGTGATGCGTACCTTTTTAGAGGGCAGACCTATGTTAATTTAGGAAATTTTGTGGCCGCCATAGAAGATTATAACACTTCATCTAACATTTTTAAGGCATTAAAGGATTATCAATATATGCTGCACGCAAGCCAAGGCGGAATTATGATCTTTAGTATGAATGGTTTTTACGACGAAGCAAAAGAGCAACGTGAAGTATTAATCGCGGGGCTAAAAGAACTCGAATTGGAGCAATTTTTATCTACAGAATATTATAATCAGGCGGTAGACGATCGCAAGATGAAACTGCATCCAAAGGCTTATAAATCTCTTTTGGAAGCAGAAAAGTATCTTGATGTTGAACGCAGTTCGAATCAAATATTTTTTGCAGTGCATGGCTTGTTAACTTCCCATTATGCCGAGAATGGTAACATGGCTAAATCATTAGAGCACTTAGACTTAATCGAACAACGTCGTGGTGGGGTCGAAAACGACCTGATTATCGATTCTCATTACAATAGTGCAAAGTCAAGTTACTTATACTATTCGGGTAAGCTTGACAAAGCGCTACCCTTCGCGCTTAAAAAGTTAGAAAATGCAAATACATTGGGCTTCGAAGAAGAGCAAGCCCATGCGCTATTAGATCTCTCTCAAATTTATGAGTCTATGGGAGAACAGCAAACGAGCCTAGATTTTTATAAGCGACATGTGCTTAAAAAAGATTCGCTATATAACAGATCTAAAACCAACGCATTGTTGTATTACCAGACCCTTTACGAAACAGAAAAAAAGGAACACGAGATAGAATCGCAAAATGCCAACATTGCTCTTTTAGAAAAAGACAATGAGAGTTTTAAAAAAATGCTGGCTTTTATGGGGGTGTCTATGTTATTATTTCTCGGTATGATTTTTTTGATAAAAGATCGCAAGAATTTAAAAACAACTAAGGCGCTGCAAGAGCGATTCAGTCAAGAATTACTCACCAATCAAGAGACGGAGCGCAAACGAATCTCTAAAGAACTTCACGACGGTTTGGGGCAGCAGCTATTACTTATTAAAAACAACATTATTCTGAGCGAAAACCACATCGGAGAAAAAATGATGGATACCGCCATAAACGAGGTACGCTCTATCTCACGTTCCCTGCATCCTTTTCAGTTGCAAGAGTTAGGCCTCACCAAAGCTATAGAGCATATGATTGCCCAAATAGACGAAAACTCTTCTTTGTTTATTACCAGCGAGGTAGAGAATATCGATCATATTTTTGAGAAAGAGAGCGAAGTAAATATTTATCGAATCATCCAAGAGAGTTTTAACAATATCATTAAACATTCACAAGCAGAAGCAAGCAAACTGAGCATAAAAAAGCTGGATAATCACATTTTTATCAGTGTTTGTGACAATGGTAAAGGTTTTGATTATAATGCAAAACATAAAGACACAAAATCGCTGGGTTTAAAAACCCTACAGGAGCGAACTCGTTTTTTAAAGGGCGTTATGAAGGTTTACTCTAAAGAAAATAACGGTACAGTAATTGAGTTTAATGTTCCGTTCACATGAGTAAAAAGCCATTAAATATTATCACCGCAGACGATCATCCTCTTTTATTAAAAGGATTGAATGACTATTTGCGTGAAAAAAATTACAACATTTCACACAGTGCATCAGATGGTAAAAAGGCCTTCGAACTTATAGAAAAATATCTGCCAGACATTGCGATACTAGATATAGAAATGCCCGAACTTACTGGCCTCGAAGTAGCTGCAAAATGTAAAGAATTAAAGTTTTCTACCAAAATTATCATTATCACGCTACACAAAGAGCCTGCACTTTATTTAAAAGCGCAAGAGTTAAATATTTTTGGCTACATCCTTAAAGAATTTGCTATAAAAGAAATAGACAATTGCATTGAATCGGTCTCAAAAGGGATTCCTTATTTTAGTCCTTCTATCACTAATTACATAAACAAAGATGCTATACAAGACGACTTGCTGGCACCGCTCACCCCTTCTGAAGTGAAAATTTTAGGATTTATTGCAAATGACAAAACCAACAAAGAAATAGCAGAATTACTCTTTATTTCTTACCGTACGGTAGAGAAACACCGCTCCAACATTATCCAAAAACTCAAATTAGAGCCCAAAACTAACAGCTTGTTATTGTGGGCCAAAGAGCATCATGCACGCCTAACCAAAAAATACGTATAAACACGTATTTACTTACGCGTTAAATAATTGGATATTGTACTAGTTATTTAATTGCTTGTGAAACCTGAAAAAAAGAATATGGAACGCATACTTCCACTTAAAAAAAACAGGATACTTTTTGTTATTATTCTGTTGTTAGCCTTTGTAGTTTTATTTTTAAATGTCTTTACTCTTTTAGATTAAAGACAAGCTGAAAGACCATTAAAAAGCCCGCCTTAATTAGGAGGGCTTTTTTGTAAATTATAGCGTTAATTGCAAGCTACATTTCGAGGGCTTTTTTAACGTCGTTATCCATCAGCAATGCTATGGGATCTTCCAGTGCCTCTTTAACTGCTACCAAGAATCCAACAGATTCGCGGCCATCAATAACTCGGTGATCGTAAGACAGTGCCACAAACATAATTGGTCTAATCTCTACCTTACCATCTATTGCAACTGGGCGTTCTACAATGTTGTGCATTCCCAAAATTCCGCTTTGCGGAGGGTTGATAATTGGCGTAGACAACATGCTTCCAAATACACCTCCATTAGAGATTGTAAATGTTCCGCCAGTCATTTCGTCTACAGTAATTTGCCCATCTCTTGCTCTAATTGCTAGACGCTTTACCTCTGCCTCTACTCCTCTAAAACTTAAGTTTTCGGCATTTCTAATTACAGGTACCATCAAGCCTTTAGGCCCAGATACAGCAATCGAAATATCTTTTTGCTCGTATTTAATTTGATAATCCCCATCGATCATCGAGTTTACATCCGGGAAAAGCTCTAAAGCTCTCACCACAGCCATGGTAAAGAAAGACATAAACCCAAGGCCTACTCCATGTTTTTCTTTGAAAGCCACTTTGTACTCCTTGCGAAGTGCAAAAATTGGCGACATATCTACCTCGTTAAAAGTAGTTAGCATTGCAGTTTCGTTCTTAGCTGCCACCAAACGTTCGGCAACTTTACGACGAAGCATCGATAATTTTTTTCGATCAGATTTTCGGTCGCCTTCATTAAGTAACGATCCCATCGAAGGAACTGCTTTTACAGCATCCTCTTTGGTGATTCTACCATCTCTTCCTGTGCCTTTTACTACAGCAGCATCGATGTTCTTCTCGTCTAAAATCTTTTTAGCCGCTGGCGAAGGAGTTCCTGTTGCGTATGTCGAAGCGCTTGGTGAAGATTCTTTTTTAGGAGCTTCACTTTTTGCAACCGGATCTGCACTGCTTCCTGCGCCTTCAGGTTTAGCGGCATCTGTATCTATCAAGCACACAACAGCACCAACTGCAACAGCATCGCCTTCTTCTGCCTTAAAAGTGATAATTCCGCTTGCCTCGGCAGGAAGTTCTAGGGTTGCCTTATCGCTATCGACTTCGGCAATTGCCTGATCCTTCTCTACCCAATCGCCATCTTCTACCAGCCATTGTGCAATCTCTACTTCTGTAATTGATTCCCCCGGTGAGGGTACTTTCATTTCTAACATAGCCAGTTTTTTATCCCAGTTAGTTCTTTAATTTTGAGGTGCATTAAAAACACTCTCAATAACTTTTTTATGTCGCGCTTTAGAACGGGCACTACTGCCCGCCGCTGGCGCACTGTAAACGTGTCTCGATGCCAAGCGTAATGAGGCTTCGTTAAAATTCATTAGCATAAAACCCCATGCTCCCATATTCTTAGGCTCTTCTTGGGCCCAGACATAATCTTTTACGTTAGGGTAACTCTTTATGATAGCCTTTAGTTGCTCAATTGGTAAAGGAAACAGCTGTTCTAATCGCACAAGTGCAACCTCATTGTTTCCATTCTCTTCGCGATACTTTAGCAGATCGTAATAAAATTTACCAGTACAGAATACTAGCGAGGTTGCCTTCTTTTTATTTACAACTTGATCGTCTATAACCTCTTGGAAAGTCCCGTTAGCCAACTCTTCTTTAGTTGACACAACTTTTTCGTGTCTAAGCAAACTTTTAGGCGTAAAGACGATTAGTGGTTTTCTGAAGTTCCACTTCATTTGTCGTCTAAGTAAATGGTAAAAGTTGGCCGGTGTAGTTACATCGGCAACAATCATATTGTTTCTAGAACACAACTGTAAATATCGTTCCATTCGCGCGCTACTATGCTCAGACCCTTGCCCTTCGTATCCGTGTGGTAACAGCATAACCATTCCGTTTTGTGTTTTCCATTTGGCCTCGGCCGCAGAGATATATTGGTCGAGCATTATTTGGGCTCCGTTAGAAAAATCGCCAAACTGAGCTTCCCAAATAGTAAGTGTATTTGGCGCTGCCATCGCATAACCATAATCAAAACCTACCACGCCATATTCTGACAACAACGAATTGTAGATATACATCTCCCCAGGAAGGGATAAGGTATTATGCAAATTGATCTCCTCGGCACCGTCTTCTGTTTTTATAACAGCATGACGGTGAGAGAATGTACCGCGTTCTACATCTTGCCCTGAGATTCTAACATTAAACCCCTCTTGCATTAAACTGGCATAGGCAAGCAATTCGCCCATAGCCCAATCTAAAGTATTGGTGTCAAAATAACGCTTGTTACGATCGTCTATGATGCGTTGTATCTTGCGAATAAAAATTTTGTCTTCTGGCAGTTTGGTTATGCCTGCTGCCAATTTATTTAATGTTTCTAAATCGAATGAAGTATCACTTTTTGCCAGAATATCTTCTTTGCCGCCTAGTACAAAATCTTCCCAGTCGTCTGCCAAAATCTCAGTAATTACAGTTTTGTCTTTTTGACGTGAAGCCTCTAAGTCTTCTTCGAGATCTGCCTTATACTGCTTCTCGAGATTTTTTATATAACCAGCATCAATAACACCTTCACTTAAAAGGCGCTCGGCATAAATGTCTCTAGGGTTTTTATGCTTTGCAATGGCTTTATAAAGTTTAGGCTGGGTAAATCGAGGTTCGTCCCCTTCGTTGTGCCCATATTTTCTGTAGCCTAAAATATCTACAAAAACATCGCGACCAAACTCCATTCTATATTCCAAAGCAAACGAAAATGCATGTGCCACGGCCTCAACATCATCTGCATTTACATGCAAGACAGGCGATAGGGTCACTTTAGCAACATCAGTACAATAAGTAGACGATCTCGCATCTAAATAATCGGTAGTAAACCCAATCTGATTATTTGCTACTATATGGATGGTTCCGCCCGTTTTATAGCCGTCTAACTGTGCCATCTGTACTAGCTCGTATACAACGCCTTGGCCAGCAATTGCAGCATCTCCATGAATTAGAATAGGCAGGATAGCCTTGCTGTTTCCGTTAAGGTGATTGTCTAATTTGGCACGAGTAATACCCTCGACCACCGCATTTACCGTCTCTAAATGAGAAGGATTGGGCGCCAAGTCCATTCGTACTTTATGCCCCTTACCGGTCTCTCTAAAGCTGGTCCAGCCCATGTGGTATTTTACGTCGCCATCAAAGAGCTCTTCTTCGTCGTATTCCTTGCTGTCAAATTCACCAAATATTTTTTCGGGCGACTTGCCAAATACATTGGTAAGTACATTTAAACGCCCGCGATGTGCCATCCCCACAACAAATTGTTCAATACCCAAATCTGATCCTCGTTCGATAAGTGAATCTAATCCGGGGATAAGAGCGTCTACACCTTCTACAGAGAAACGTTTTTGACCCACGTATTTTGAATGCAAAAAGGATTCGAAAGAAATGGCTTCATTTAATTTTTTAAGCAACTGTTTTTTCTCGTCAGGCGAGTAATTTGGATGGTTGTCGTTTTTATTCAACCAATTCTGAATCCACTTTTTCTCTTTGGGGTTACGAATGTACATATACTCAACCCCGATCGATTTGCAATAAATGTTCTCCAGATGGTTTACAATTCCGCGCAGCGAAGTTTTTCCTAAGCCCAGAACATCACCTGCTTCAAAAACAGCCTCTAAGTCTTGTTGAGATAAACCAAAGTTCTCTAATTCTAAGGTGGGTAAATATTGTCGGCGTGCTCTTACAGGATTTGTTTTGGTAAACAAATGCCCGCGAGTTCTGTAGGCATCAATAAGTTTGATAACTCTAAATTCCTTTAAAATTGATTCGTTCGCTTTAGCGTCTGGCTCGATCCCAAGACCTTCGAGCGAACCACTTTCGATTCCGAAGTCGAAACCTTGAAAAAATGCACGCCAGCTAGGTTCTATAGTATCCGGAGACTCAAGGTATTTGTCGTAAAGCTCGGCCAGGTAGTTGGTATGAACGGCGTTTAAGAAAGAGTATTTATCCATAGATAGGATGCTCGGTGGAAAATTCTATAATAACAGTACAAAAGTACAATAAATCCCAAAACTAACGCCATAAAAAAAATGATAAGCTTGAGTTAAATGGTTCTTTTCATAATGCCTTAAATGAAGAACCTTAGCACATGCTTTTTTAATTTTTACAATTCCAATTTTCTTGAACCGTTAGTGTCTTAATTTATTCTAGAATTTATTTTTCGCGTATCTTTAATTAGAAATTTGCAGACAACAGCTAGAATAGACCGCGAACATTATTATTTACAATCGTTGCATCTAATTATTAGGCAATTAAAATTATTTAATTATGAATCTAAAACATTTAAAAGCTTCCATTTTTGTTGTCGTTTTAAGCTGGACAGGGGTCACTGCTACTGCACAAACACAACAATCGGATTTTTGGAATCACGTTCGTTTTGGAGGAGGTATTGGACTTAGTTTTGGAGATGGTTTTTTTAGCGGAACCCTTGCTCCTAGTGCTATTTATAGTTTTAACGATCAGTTTTCTTTAGGAATTGGTCTTAATGGATCCTACAATAGTTTAGAAGACAATTATAACTCGACCATTATAGGGGTAAGTTTTTTATCGCTCTATAATGTTATTCCAGAAATTCAACTTTCGGCAGAATTTGAACAATTAAATGTGACTCGTAACTACGACGACAGACTAAATCTGCCCAACGAAACCTATTGGTACCCTGCACTATTTCTTGGCGCGGGTTATAGTAGTCGCAATGTTACTTTTGGGATTCGTTTTGACGTACTCTACGACGACCGCCGGAGTATTTACGCAAACCCGTGGGCTCCCTTTGTACGGGTGTACTTTTAAACCGTTCGATTCATGAGCAAAGCTCCAAAATCACGGAGCTTCTCTTTATTTGCCGGCAAAATATTTATTGTCTCTAAGGTTGCGAACGCTTTTTTGGTATATCGTGCTATTTCGTCCTTTGTTGCTAAGGCAGCGCCAGAACTTCTAAAAATTTCTTTTACAGTAGTGATTTTTTCTTGAGCGTCATTTGGACTCTGACTATAAAGTTCTTCTAATATCTCTCGCTGCCGGCCATTACTTAATTTTAGCGCAGTTAAATACAAAAAGGTTTTCTTGTTCGATATAATATCGCCTCCAACTTGCTTCCCGAAAGTCTCTGGATCTCCAAAGGCATCTAAATAGTCGTCTTGTAACTGAAACGCTATCCCTAAATACCTTCCAAAATTATAAATTCTCTGGCTACACTCTTCCGAAGCATTGGCAACCACGGCACCCATCTTCATGGCTGCTCCTAACAATACAGCCGTTTTGTAATCAATCATTTTGATGTACTCGGGTAGGCCAACATCGTTTCTGGTTTCGAAATCGATATCCAGTTGTTGCCCTTCACATACTTCTAAAGCAGTCTTGCTAAAAAGCATCGCCAACTTTCTAAAAACTTCTGGCGGATAGTGTTCAAAATATTGATAGGCCAAAATAAGCATGGCATCACCAGAAAGAATTCCGGTGTTCAAATTCCACTTGGTATGAACGGTTTGATTTCCGCGACGCAATGGCGCCTCGTCCATAATATCGTCGTGAATCAAGGAGAAGTTGTGAAATACCTCTATCGCAATGGCCGCATTCATCGCTTCTTTATAATCGTGGTCAAAAAAATCGCAAGAGATAAGCGTTAATACTGGGCGAAGCCGTTTGCCGCCTAACGACATTATATACCTGATTGGATCGTATAAACTATCCGGTTGTTTATTGCTTGCAACTGTTTTAAGATGCCCTAAAAATGCGTCTTGATACTTAGTAACCAAATTCATTTCGCAAAAATAATATAATTCCTACTATGTAGGATTCCTAATCAAACTAAAATTATGCTAAATCGTCTCTATTAAGAAAATGTTAAAAAACAATAAAACTTTAGAAACTTTTTAAGTTTCCAAAGTTTCCTTTGTACTTTTGCCCCTGATTTATACAATAATTGTGAAGAATTTAATAGTAGAAAAATCGTCAGAAATGTTCTTAAATTTTGGGTTTAAGAGCGTTACCATGGACGATATTGCCTCCGAAATGGGCATTTCTAAAAAGACCATCTATGTGCATTTTTCTAACAAAGCCAAGCTCGTAGATGCGGTTTCTTTTTATTTATTCGATAGAATCTGTGCAGGACTCGACACAATTTGCGAGGCAAGCATCAACCCTATCAAAGAGCTGTACGATATTAAGATGTTTGTAATGGAACATCTTAAAAGCGAAAAAGCATCACCTCAATATCAGCTTAAAAAGTATTATCCAGAAACCTATAAAAAACTGCATCTCAAACAATTTGAAAAGATGCATGGATCTGTACAAGAAAGCCTGCAAAGAGGAATTAATACCGAGCTTTTTAGAGAGAACATCGATGTAGATTTTATCGCTCGAATGTATTTTAATGGAATGATGGGAATAAAAGATAACGGCATCTTTCCTACTGAACTTTTTACATATAAATATTTAATAGAAAGCTATCTAGAATATCACTTGCGTGCAATTGTCACGCCAAAAGGAATGACCATACTCAACAAATTTATAACCGCCTAATTATGATACAAAAATTTATACTTTGTATTACAACCCTTGCTACACTGGCCCAAGTACCGGCCTTTGCTCAGCAATACTCTTTTACTCTCGACGAAGCCGTGAGCTTTGCAATAGACAGTAACTATACTGCCATGAATGCGCGGCGTGATATAGCCATTGCGTTAAAGCAAAAGTGGGAGACCATTGCATCAGGTTTGCCTCAAATTAGTGCAGGGATAGGGTACAATTACAATATCAAACAACCAGTAACATTGCTTCCTGCAGAAATTACAGGAGGCCCTCCAGGCACTTTTGTTCCCGTTACCTTTGGGACACAACAAAATACAAATGCCGTAGCTACGCTGAATCAACTCATTTTTGACGGAAGCTATCTAGTAGGTTTGCAAGCAACTCGCACTTTTTTAGATTTTTCAGAAAATGCTGCCGAAAAAACAAACCTTGAGGTTCGCAAAGGTGTTATTAATGCCTACGGAAGTGTATTATTAGCGCGAGAATTGATAGACATCTTCAAGAAAAACGAAAGTGCTTTAGAAAAAAATATTTTCGAAACTCGCCAGACTTTCGAGAATGGTCTTGCCGAAGAAGAAAGTGTAGAACAGCTTGAAATTACGTTGATCGAAATTGTCACACAACTCAGCAACGCGCGTCGTGCTCATATTATTGCAAGACAAATGTTTAATGTGGCTTTAGGAATACCTGTCGAGAGTGATGTAATTTTTAATGACGACTTAAACAGCCTAACGCAAGAAAACATCTCACTAGAATTATTAGATGCTCCGTTAAATGTAGAAAATAACATTGATTACAAAATTGCTAACAACTTAACCGAACAGCGCAATTTGGAGGTGAAATTAGCAAAGAGCCGTGCCTTACCTGTGTTAAGCGCATTTGTAAACTATGGCACCCAGGCAAACGACAATACATTTAATTTTTTAAACAGCAATCAGCGGTGGTTTCAATCTTCTCTTTTAGGTGTTAATATGGACATTCCCATATTTAGCAGTGGGATGCGCAGCGCAGCTACTCAACAAAGAAAAATTGAATTAGAAAAAGCAGAAACACAGCTAGAAGAAACTATTCAAAATGTAATACTTGAGCTCAATTCTGCTAAAAGCAATTATCAATTTGCGGTAGAAAAATTTGAAAACTCGAAAAAGAGTTTGGCCCTGGCTGAGCGAATTGAAAACAAAAACGAAATAAAATTTACCGAAGGATTATCGAGCAGTTTCGACCTGCGACTTGCACAAAGACAATTATATACGGCACAGCAAATATATTTTGACGCTATGTTAGATGTAATTAACGCAAAAGCCAATTTAGAAACTGTACTTAATATTCCGCAGCTTAGAATAACTGCCGATTCTTTAAACGATTAAAAATGCTTACAAAAAAATTGACCAAAATGAAATATATCCTAACCACATTAATTGCTGCTGCTGTACTTATTTCTTGTGCAAATGAAGCTACTAAATCTCTCGACGAAGTAATAAACTCTGGCGATTTGGAAGCCTTGCGCACCAAAAAGGAAGAAGTACTAGTCTCTTACGACAGTATTGCCAATATTTTAGGGCAATTAGATGTCGCTATTTCTATAAAAGACACTTTAAAAAGGTTGCCATTGGTAACAACTTATACGGTAAAAGACACTTTATTTGAGCATTTTATCGACATCCAAGGAAACGTAGATACCGATCAAAATATCCTAATCTACCCAGAGTATCAAGGAACCTTACTTCGGTTGTATGTAAAAGAAGGGCAGCGTGTAAGTAAAGGGCAAGTGTTAGCAAAAATAGACGACGGTGGTTTGTCTAGCCAAGTTGCACAAATAGAAACCCAATACCAATTAGCCAAGACAACCTACGAGAGACAACAGCGTCTTTGGGAGCAAAAAATTGGGAGCGAAATTCAATATTTGCAGGCTAAATCTAATATGGAAGGTTTAAAAAGTTCTGTCGCCCAAATCAATTCACAACTAGCCCGAACTACCGTTCGCGCTCCCTTTAGTGGTGAGATTGATCAAATCGTAACAGAGCAAGGACAAGTGGTTTCGCCAGGCGGAATGGCCATTATGAGAATTGTAAATCTTAGCGATATGTATGTAAAAGCATCTGTCCCCGAGAACTACATAACTTCAATAACTGTGGGTTCTACTGTAAAGGTCACACTTCCTGCTTTAAACATGCAAGTAAACGGAAAGGTGAAAACAGTGGGTAACTATATTAACCCTAACAACAGAACCTTCGAAATAGAAATAGATCTTCCTAATCAAGACAATGCGATTAAGCCTAATCTGGTTGCAAAATTAGAGATAAACAACTATAGTAATGTAGCTGCACAGCTTATTCCTACCAATGTTATTCAGGAGAACTCTCGAGGCGAAAAGTATGTATTTGTTGTGAGTGATATTACAGGAGACGAAGCGACTGTAACACGAACCCAAATAGAGACAGGCTTAAAGTTTAAAGGGCAAGTAGAAGTTTTAAAAGGCTTAAAAGATGGCGATGTGATTGTAAAAGCAGGAGCACTTACCCTAAAAGATGGTTACAAAATAAAAATTAAGTCTACCAAATAATAGTAAAATGGAGCAAAAGAAAAAATACTTTGGCCTTTCTAATTGGGCTATAGACAACAAAATGACCACTTTCGTGCTCATTGCGATAGTGCTCATTGGTGGCTTGATGTCTTATCTAGGTTTACCTAGAGAAGCTTTCCCTGAGATTATTGAATCAAAGATTTATGTAAGCTCAGTATTTCCTGGCAATGCAGCAGAAGATGTAGAGAAGCTTATCACAAAACCTCTTGAAGAGGAGTTAAACGATATTTCTGGGGTGACCAAAATCACCTCTAATTCGTTGCAGGATTATTCGATGATTAATGTCGAATTTGAAGAGTCAATTACGCCAGAAGAAGCTAAAGTTAGAGTTAAAGACAAGCTAGACGCGGTAAAGGCTCAACAAGATTGGCCAACCATTGATGGGGGTGTTAAGGTAGAGCCTAATGCTTTCGATTTAAATATGTCGGAGCTTACTCCTATTGCACAAATCAACTTAAAAGGCGATTATACGAGTGAGCAATTAAAGGAGTTTGCAGAAGACCTTCAAGACAAGATCGAAGATTTACCCGAAATTAAAGAAGCAACGCTTTTAGGGGTACAAGACAAAGAGGTTGAGGTCGCTGTAGATGTGTATAAAATGTCTGCCGCCAATGTTAGCCTTAATCAAATTATACAAGCCATTCAGAACGAAAATGTAACCATTTCTGGTGGGAATGTGATCGAAAATGGCCTACGACGAAACATTAGAGTTATTGGAGAAATTGACACTCCTACCGACCTCGAAAGCATTGTGGTTAAAGAAGATGGCGGCGTTGTTTTACTACGTGATGTAGCCAGTGTTAATTTTAGAGAAAAAGACAAAACCACATACGCCCGTGAGTATGGTGAAACTGTGGTAATGCTTAGTATCAAGAAAAAGAGTGGTGAAAATATGATTGCCGCCATGGAAAAAGTTAACGAGATAATCGAGGAGGCAAAAGGCACTTATTTGCCAGAAGATCTAGACCTTTCTATCGCGAGCGACCAGTCTACTCGTACAAAGGCTCAAGTTTCTGAACTAGAAAACAGTATCATCTTTGGGGTGATTCTCGTAGTAAGTGTGTTAATGTTCTTTTTAGGCTTCAGAAATGCCTTATTTGTGGGAATCGCTATCCCGTTATCGATTTTATTATCGTTCTTAATTTTACCAATCGTAGGTGGGTTTATTGGGGTGAGTATTACACTTAATACCATGGTACTGTTTGCAACTGTTATGGGGCTAGGAATGCTTGTTGATAACGGTATTGTAGTTGTAGAGAACGTGTATCGACTCATGGACGAAGGCGTGCCCAGACTAGAAGCGGCTAAACAAGGTGTAGGCGAAATAGCCTGGCCAATTATTGCCTCGACAGGAACTACTTTGGCAGCATTTTTACCCCTGGGCTTTTGGCCTGGAATTATGGGTAAGTTTATGATTTACTTCCCGCTAACGTTAGCAACTGTATTGTTCTCGTCGCTGTTTGTGGCCTTGGTAATAAACTCTATGTTAACCTCGGTATTTATGAAAACCGAGGAGGGTGAAATCTCAAAAAAGAGCCTTATAAGAATCTCTGGTGCCTTAGTAGTTTTAGGAGCATTAATGATTATTTCTGGGCTTACAGAGACCAGCATTATCTTTAAAGTACTTGGAGGATTGATTTTAGCAGTGGCAGCGGTTATGAGCTTTATTGGCTGGAAAAACCGTTCGAAAACTGGACTGCTTAAAAAAGGTTTTGGTTTATTGGCCATAGGCGTCTTATTCACCTTTATTGGAGCCGTTGGAGGGCCTAATGCGTTTATTGGTTTCGGAAACCTATTTGTTTTTATCGCCTTGTTGTTGTGGTTCTTTAAATACGTTTTGGTACCAGGCTCTAAAAAGTTTCAATATAAATGGATGCCAGCCTTAGAGCGTTGGTATAAAAAGTTTTTAGGCAACACCCTTAAAGGAAGTAATGCCTATAAGTACGTTTTTGGGACCTTCGGATTGCTTATTATGTCTTTTGTTGTCTTCGCAATTGCGCAACCCAATGTATTGTTCTTTCCAGAAAATCAGCCCAATCAGGCCATTGTATATATCGAGTATCCCGAAGGAACTGATATCGAAAAAACCAACGAAATTACAGCAGAAATTGAACAAAAAGTATTCGAAGTTTTAGACTTATATAAATATTCGGTAGATGGTGAGTCGTATAACTATATGGCAGAATCGATTATATCTCAAGTAGGCGAAGGTGCTGGTAACCCACAAACAGACGGCGCTTCTGCCAACGAGATGCCTCATAAAGGAAAGGTAACGGTACTCTTTAGAGAATTTAAATATAGATACGACAAAGAAGGCACCAAAGTAAGTAGCGCAGACGTGCTAACCCAACTGCGTAAATCTGTAAAAGGGTATCCTGGAGTGAGTATTATTATCGACAAAGATG
>QIIH01000094.1 GCA_003229235.1 Flavobacteriales bacterium
GTTGGAACAAACATAATTGCCTGAGCAAAGATGATTGGCATTACTCCAGAAGCATTAAGCTTTAATGGAATAAATTGACGTGCTCCAAAAATATTTTTTTCATAGCTACCAGTCGCGGTTCTCCGTGCATACTGCACCGGAATTTTTCGTACGGCCATGACCAGCATGACACTTGCCAGTATTATTAAGAACCATATTACCAATTCGATTAAGATCATAATCGCTCCACCATTTCCGGCCTCAAGGCGCGAAACGATTTCCTGAGCAAAACTCACAGGAAGCGTAGCGATAATACCTACCATAATCAAAAGAGAAATCCCGTTTCCGATACCCTTATCTGTAATCTTTTCTCCCAACCACATTGCGAAAACACAACCCGTTGTTAAGATAATTACAGAGGTAAAGTAAAACATAGGACCTCTAGGTAATATATAGGCTTCTGGTGGTACACCTAAGGCATCCAAACCAATCAAATAACTAGGCGCCTGAACCAAACAAATAGCGATGGTTAACCAGCGAGTAATTTGAGTGATTCGTTTACGACCACTTTCTCCTTCTTTTTGCAATTTCTGTAGGTAAGGCACAGCAATTTGCATTAACTGTACTACAATCGACGCAGATATATACGGCATAATACCCAATGCGAAAACAGAAGCATTTGCAAATGCACCTCCTGTAAAGGCATTAAGGATTGCTCCGATACCACCACCTTCGAATTTACCAGAAAACTCGGCCAATTGTGAGGCATCGATATTTGGTAAAACTACTTGCGCTCCAAATCGATACACTAACAAAAGTCCCAATGTCACTAGAATGCGACTTCTGAGTTCTTCTATCTTCCAAACATTTTTTAAGGTTTCAATAAATTTCATCCTTATAAAAAAATTACAATGTTATAGCTTCACCGCCAGCAGCTTCAATCGCTTGTTTAGCTGTAGCTGTGAATTTATGCGCAGATATCTTCAACGTCGCCTTTAATTCTCCTCTTCCTAATATCTTTACTAAATCGTTTTTGTGCGCAAGACGCAAAGTCACTAAATCTTCTAGAGATATTGTGCCTTTAACTTTCTTGTCGTCTACTAACTTTTGCAAAGTATCAAGGTTAATCCCTTGGTACTCCTTACGGTTAATATTTGTAAATCCAAACTTAGGAACACGTCTTTGCAATGGCATTTGACCTCCTTCGAAGCCAAGCTTCTTAGAATATCCAGAGCGTGACTTTGCACCTTTGTGACCACGTGTTGCAGTTCCGCCTTTTCCAGAACCCTGCCCGCGTCCTAGTCTTTTACCTTTGCCGTGAACCGAACCGTCGGCTGGTTTTAAGTTACTTAAATCCATGTGTTATATCTTAGTTAGTTTCAACAGAAACTAAATGTTGTACTTTATTTATCATGCCAAGGATAGTTGGCGTGTTATCGTGTTCTACAGTCTGTCCCATCTTACGTAAACCAAGAGCCTCAAGGGTTCTTTTTTGATTTTGCGTACGATTGATAGCGCTGCGAACTTTGGTTACTTTAATTTTTGCCATTTTCTTGCGATTTATCCTTTAAACAATTTCTCTAGAGAGATTCCACGTTGCTTAGCAACTGTATGGGCACTTCTCATCTGTAATAATGCATCAAAAGTTGCCTTTACCACATTATGTGGGTTAGACGAACCTTGTGATTTCGAAAGTACATCATGTACTCCAACGGCTTCTAGTACCGCACGTACTGCACCTCCAGCAATTACCCCTGTACCAGGAGCAGCCGGAAGCAAGTTTACACGAGCTCCACCGTATTTACCTTTTTGTTCGTGAGGTAAAGTCGCCTTGTTTAGTGGAATTCTAACTAAATTTTTCTTGGCATCGTCTACTGCTTTTGCAATTGCACTAGCAACGTCTTTAGATTTTCCTAAACCGTGACCTACCACACCATTCTCGTCTCCTACTACAACAATAGCAGAAAATCCGAAGGCTCTACCACCTTTTGTTACCTTGGTTACCCTTTGTACTCCTACCAAACGATCTTTAAGTTCTAGACCTCCTGGTTTTACCAATTCTACGTTTTTATAATCTTGATACATATTCTTAGAATTTTAGGCCGCCTTCACGGGCACCTTCGGCTAATGATTTAACTCTTCCGTGGTATAAATAACCACCTCTATCAAACGAAATTGCTTCTACTCCAGCTTTCATTGCTTTATCTGCAATAGCTTTTCCTACTTCTTTAGCAGTTTCTGATTTGTTTGAAGTTCCGATGCCTTTATCTCTAGATGAAGCCGCAGTGATAGTCACTCCGTTTACATCGTCGATTAATTGTGCATAAATCTCCTTATTACTTCTAAACACAGCAAGTCTTGGACGTTGTGCTGTACCTGATACCGTTTTTCTGATACGGTAACGAAGTCTATCTCTTCTTTCTGATTTTGATAATGCCATAACGCTTATAAATTATGCAGACTTACCTGCTTTTCTTCTAATGTGTTCTCCAACAAATCTGATCCCTTTTCCTTTGTAAGGTTCTGGCTTTCGGTATGCGCGAATTTTTGCTGCTACCTGACCAACCAATTGTTTGTCGAAAGAGGTTAGTTTAATCTGTGGATTCTTTCCTTTCTCAGACACCGTCTCAACTTTTACCTCAGGGGCAATGCTCATAACGATGTTGTGAGAGAAACCAACTGCAATTTCCAATTTTTGACCTTGGTTGCTTGCACGATATCCAACTCCTACTAACTCTAACTCTTTGGTCCATCCTTTAGATACACCTTCTACCATATTGGCAATTAATGAACGATACAATCCGTGTTTTGCACGAATGTCTTTGTGATCTGAAGAACGCTCCACAACAACCTGACCATCTTCTATCTTAATAGAGACACCACTAAACTCTTGTGTTAACTCGCCTAACTTCCCTTTTACGGTGATTATGTTATCGTTTACTTCGATAGTCACACCTTCTGGAATTGCTACTGGGCTTTTTCCTATTCTTGACATTTCTTTCTTTTTAGTATACGTAACAAAGTACTTCTCCACCTACATGCTGCGATTGAGCTTGCTTTCCTGTCATTACACCAGCTGATGTAGACACGATAGCAATTCCTAAACCGTTTAATACTCTAGGCATTTCATTAGAAGCAGCATACATACGTAATCCTGGTTTACTAATTCTTTCGATCTTTTTTATTACTGGATCTTTGGTAAGTTTATCGTACTTCAATGCGATTTTAATAGAACCTTGTGGTCCTTTTTCCTCGAATTTGTAGCTCAATACGAACCCTTGATCGAATAAGATCTTTGTAATTTCCTTCTTTAGATTAGAAGCTGGAAGCTCGACCACTCTATGGCCTGCACTCACTGCATTTCTAACTCTTGTCAGATAATCTGCGATTGGATCTGTTGTCATTTATCTTTGTTTGCGGTAATGGTTTTCGAGTTTAACACTCAAACCTGCTACCAGTTTATATTGTTACCAACTAGCTTTTCTTACTCCTGGGATCAAACCTTGGTTTGCCATTTCTCTAAATGTAACACGAGAAAGTCCAAACTGTCTCATATAACCTTTAGGGCGTCCAGTAAGTTTGCAACGATTGTGCATACGAACAGGAGAAGCGTTTTTAGGCAACTTCTGTAAACCTTCATAATCTCCAGCTTCCTTTAACGCTTTACGCTTTTCAGCATATTTAGCAACTGTCTTGGCACGTTTAACCTCACGGGCTTTCATTGATTCTTTAGCCATGTCTTAGTTTTTTTTAAAGGGTAACCCTAGTTCTGTTAATAATGATTTTGCTTCTTTGTCGGTATCGGCATTTGTAACAAAAGTGATATTCATCCCTTCAATTTTCTTTACCTTATCGATATCAATCTCAGGGAAAATAATTTGTTCAGTTACTCCCAAAGAATAATTTCCTCTTCCGTCAAAACCAGTGGCTTTGATTCCGCTAAAGTCACGTTCACGAGGTAAAGCAGATGTAATTAATCTGTCTAAGAATTCGTACATGCGCTCTCCACGAAGTGTAACCTTAACACCAATTGGCATCCCCTTACGAAGCTTAAAGGTTGCAACATCTTTCTTAGAGATAGTAGCAATCGCTTTTTGCCCAGTAATATTGGTTAACTCTTCTACAGAATAGTCAATTAATTTCTTGTCTGCCACGGCAGCTCCAACTCCACGAGTAACAACAATCTTTTGCAGTTTAGGAACTTGCATAATATTGTTATAACCGAACTCGTCAGTAAGGGCGTTCACTACGCGGCTTTTATATTCTTCCTTAAGTCTTGGTGTATATCCCATAACTAAATAACTTCATTTGATTTCTTAGAAAAACGTACTTTTTTTCCGTCTTCCATTCTATATCCAACACGCGTTGCCGATCCACTTTTAGCATCGATAAGCGATAAATTAGAAATGTGCATTGCGGCTTCTTTCTCAACGATTCCCCCTTGTGGATTGCTCGCACTTGGTTTCTCGTGTTTTTTTACCATGTTCACACCTTCTACGATGGCTTTATTTTTTTCGGCCATAACACTCATAACTTTACCTTCAGACCCTTTGTGATCTCCAGCAATTACAGTTACAGTATCTCCCGATTTTATTTTAAGCTTTGTCATCTTTCCCTAGTATTAAAGCACCTCAGGTGCTAATGATACAATCTTCATGAATTGCTTATCACGAAGTTCTCTCGCAACGGGTCCAAATACACGTGTTCCTACCATCTCTCCCGTTGGGTTCAATAAAACACATGCGTTGTCGTCAAAGCGAATGTAAGATCCGTCAGGACGTCTAATCTCTTTTTTAACACGAACTACAACGGCTGTAGAAACAGTTCCTTTTTTAATAGTTCCGTTAGGAGTAGCTTCCTTTACAGTTACCACAATCTTATCGCCAATAGAGGCGTAACGTCTCTTTGTTCCTCCGAGTACACGAATAGTAAGCACTTCTTTTGCTCCTGTGTTATCTGCTACTTTAAGTCTTGATTCTTGTTGTACCATGATTACTTAGCTCTTTCAATGATTTCTACTAGTCTCCAACACTTAGATTTACTTAGAGGTCGTGTTTCCATGATTCTCACTGTATCTCCTTCGTTGCAGTCGTTTTGCTCGTCGTGCGCAACGTACTTTTTTGTTTTAAGTACGAACTTTCCGTACATAGGATGTTTTACTTTCTTCACCTCTGCAACTACAATAGATTTCTCCATTTTGCTGCTGGTTACTACCCCTATACGTTCTTTTCTTAAATTTCTGTTTTCCATCTGTCAGCGTGTACTTACTGTACGTCTCTTTTAGTTAGTTCAGTCTCGATTCTAGCAATTGATCTTCTTTGAAATTTCAATTGAATCGGATTTTCCAACGGCGAAATGGCATGTGCCATTTTTAAGTCTGAATAAGCTTTTCTATTTTCTGCAAGTTTTTCTTGCAAATCGGCTACTGATGCTTCTTTAATTTCTGATTGTCTCATCTCTTAAAAAATTAGCCCTGAAAATCTCTGGACACAATAAACTTCGTTTTAACGGGAAGCTTTTGGGCTGCCAATCTAAGTGCTTCTTTAGCAACTTCTACTGATACTCCAGATACTTCATATAATACTCTACCAGGTTTTACAACAGCTGCCCAATGGTCAACTGCACCTTTACCCTTACCCATACGTACTTCAAGAGGTTTTTTCGTAATTGGTTTGTCTGGAAAAATCATAATCCATAACGAACCTTCTCTCTTCATATAACGTGTGGCGGCAATACGCGCAGCCTCGATTTGACGGGATGTCAAAAAACTAGAGTCTAAAGATTTAATTCCAAAAGTTCCGTAAGAAAGCTGGTTACCACGTCCGGCATTACCCTTCATGCGGCCTTTCTGTTGCTTGCGAAACTTTGTTCTTTTAGGTTGTAACATTTCTTAATGTCTTTAATAATTACTTTCTGCGACGTTGTTTGTTATCTCTTCCTCCACGGCCTGGTCCACCTTTTCCTTGCTTTTTAGCAAGTCCTACTAGTGGGCTAAGCTCTCTCTTTCCATACACTTCGCCTTTCATGATCCACACTTTGATACCCAATCTACCGTAGGTAGTATGCGCCTCTACAAGTGCGTAGTCAATATCTGCTCTAAAAGTCGATAAAGGAATACGTCCGTCTTTATAACCTTCCGAACGTGCCATCTCAGCACCATTTAATCGACCTGAGATTTGAATTTTGATACCTTCAGCATTCATACGCATTGCAGCTGCAATGGCCATTTTAATAGCTCTTCTGTACGAAATACGACTTTCAATCTGACGGGCTACACTAGCACCAACCAAAAAAGCATCTAATTCTGGTCTCTTGATCTCATAAATGTTAATCTGAACCTCTTTATCTGTAATCTTCTTGAGCTCTTCTTTTAACTTGTCTACTTCCTGACCACCTTTACCGATAATGATACCGGGTCTAGCTGTAGTAATAGTAACGGTTACAAGTTTAAGCGTACGCTCAATAATTACTCGTGACACACTAGCTTTAGATAAACGAGCGTGAACATATTTTCTAATCTTATCGTCTTCGGCAAGTTTGTCGCCATAGTCGTTACCGCCGTACCAGTTAGATTCCCATCCTCTGATGATTCCTAGACGATTCCCGATTGGATTTGTTTTCTGTCCCATCTATTTAATTGCTTTGTGAGTTATCGTTAGCGCCTAAAACCAAGGTTACATGGTTAGAGCGTTTTCTAATTCTGTGTGCGCGCCCTTGAGGAGCTGTACGCAAGCGCTTAAGCATTGCGCCACTGTCTACACGTATTTCTTTAATAAAAAGATCTGCCGACTCGACGTCTGCTTCTTCGTTTTTCGCCTGCCAGTTTGCGATTGCAGACAAGAGTAATTTCTCTAGTCTCCCGGCTGCCTCTTTCTGGCTGAATCTTAATAAATTAAGTGCCTTATCAATTTTTTCTCCACGAATCAAATCCGCAACTAAGCGCATTTTACGTGGTGACGTTGGGCAGTTATTTAACTTTGCAAAAGCCATTGTTTTCTTGGCCTCTTTGATTTGCTCTGCTCTTTCTCTTTTACGAACTCCCATGGCTTATTTTTTTCCTTTGTTTTTAGCACCTGCATGTCCTCTAAACGAACGTGTTGGTGAAAACTCTCCTAATTTGTGCCCTACCATGTTCTCTGTTACGTAAACAGGTACGAACTGACGTCCGTTGTGAACTGCGATGGTTTGACCTACAAAATCTGGAGTGATCATAGAAGCGCGCGACCAAGTTTTGATAACTGACTTCTTGTTTGAATCAACATTTTGTTGAACTTTTCTTTCTAACTTATAGTGAACGTAAGGTCCCTTTTTTAATGAACGTGCCATATCTTAATTATTTCTTTCTACGTTCTACAATATATTTATTACTCGCTTTGGTCTTAGAACGTGTTCTAAATCCTTTTGCTGGGATACCGTTTCTAGAACGTGGGTGCCCACCAGAAGACTTACCTTCTCCACCACCCATTGGGTGATCGACTGGGTTCATCACTACTGGACGTGTTCTTGGACGACGACCTAACCAACGGCTTCTACCCGCTTTACCAGATACAAGTAACTGGTGATCACTGTTAGATATAGCTCCAATAGTTGCCATACATGTAACAAGGACCAAACGCGTTTCGCCTGAAGGTAGTTTTACAGTTGCATACTTACCATCTCTTGCCATTAATTGAGAAAAAGCACCAGCCGAACGTGCCATAACAGCACCTTGACCAGGTCTTAACTCGATACAAGAAATGATAGTACCCAAAGGAATGTCTGAAAGCGGCATAGAATTTCCAATCTCTGGAGCAACATTGCTACCAGAAACTACATTCTGACCAACTTCTAAACCATTTTGGGCTATGATATACCGCTTTTCGCCATCTTGATAGTTAAGAAGTGCTATAAATGCGGTTCTGTTCGGATCGTATTCAATAGAAGCAACATTTCCTGGTACTCCAGTTTTGTCTCTCTTGAAATCGATAATTCGATATTTTCTTTTATGACCGCCACCTTTGTAGCGCATGGTCATTTTTCCTTGACTGTTTCTTCCCCCAGATCGTTTGTTCGGAACGAGTAAACTCTTTTCCGGCTTATCAGTAGTAATGGCGTCAAATCCATTAACTACTCTAAATCGCTGTGCTGGGGTGACCGGTTTTAATTTTCTTACTGACATTATTGTCGTTTTAGTCTCTAGTCACCACTAGATATTACTGTAAAAATCAATTGTATCACCATCCGCCACCTGTACGATTGCTTTTTTATAAGCATTCGTTTTACCAGTTTGCATCCCGCTTCTCGTATTACGAATTTTGCGGTCTGGACGGACATTCATTGTACGAACTTTAGTAACAGAAACTCCGTAAGCAGACTCAACTGCTTTCTTGATTTCTACCTTATTCGCCTTGGGATTTACTACAAATCCGTAAGTGTTTGTTAATTCCACTTGGGCTGTAGCTTTTTCCGTAATTAGAGGTTTGATTAAGATACTCATCTTTTCTATTTACTTAAGTTTGTTGTAATTGTTTCCAAAGAACCTTCGAACAACACTAGGCTGCTCGCGTTCATAATCTTGTAAGTGCTTAATTCTGAGCTGGTTATAACATTAGTGCCTTTCAAATTACGAGACGACAAATATACATTATTATTTGACTCTCCCAACACGATTAAAGACTTTTTGTTTTCAAGACCAAGGCTCTTAAGCACTTGACCAAATTCTTGCGTCTTTGGAGCGTCCATTGTAAAGTCTTCAAGTACTATAATTGCCTTTTCACTGGCTTTCATAGAAAGTGCCGATTTACGAGCTAAACGCTTCGTGTTTTTGTTTAATTTAAAAGAGTAATTTCTCGGTCTTGGACCAAAGATTCTACCACCACCCCTAAACAATCCAGATTTGATACTACCCGCACGAGCTGTACCTGTTCCCTTTTGCTTCTTAATCTTACGAGTTGAACCCGTAATTTCTGCTCTTTCTTTTGCTTTATGCGTTCCTTGACGTTGATTTGCCAGGTATTGCTTTACATCAAGATATACAGCATGATCGTTTGGATCGATAGCAAACACCTCTTTAGAAAGGGCTACTTGTCTACCGGTCTCTTTTCCGTTTTTATCTACTACTGCTACTTTCATTATTTCTGAATCGTTACATATGCATTTTTATGGCCAGGTACGCAACCTTTAACCACAAGTAGGTTCTTTTCAGCAACTACTTTTAAAACACGCAAGTTTTGAACTTTTACTTTCTCGTTCCCCATTTGTCCACCCATCTTCATGCCTTTAAAAACACGAGCAGGATATGAAGCCGCACCAATAGATCCAGGAGCACGTAAGCGATTATGCTGTCCGTGAGTTGCCTGACCCACACCAGCAAAGTTATGACGCTTTACAACCCCTTGAAATCCTTTTCCTTTCGACGTTCCAGCGATATCTACGAATTCGCCTTCACTAAAATGTTCTACGGTGATTGAATCACCTAATTTGTAATCTTCTTCAAATCCTTGGAATTCGACCACTTTACGTTTTGCAACGGTTCCAGCTTTTTTGGCGTGACCTTGGTCTGCCAAATTTGCCTTCTTAGTGTCATCGAAACCAAGCTGAAGAGCATCGTACCCGTCAACCTCTTTGGTTCTGACTTGGGTGACAACACAGGGACCACATTCGATAACGGTACATGGTAAATTTTTACCATTCTCGTCAAAGATGCTGGTCATTCCTATCTTTCTTCCTATTAACCCAGACATAATTATTATTAATTATTAATATTCGTATTACTATTATTTTTCATTCAAATAAAACGGGATCAAAATAATTCGATCCCGAATGTATTTTGTTTCCGTTTTTCCTTCGCACGCAGCTCCAGACATTTCTAACCCCTTCGCAAGAAGGGGTCTCAGACATCAAGATTCAAAATCTATCTTCTGAGATACCTGCCTTCGCAGGTATAATTACACCTTGATCTCTACTTCTACTCCGCTAGGTAATTCTAACTTCATTAGAGCATCAATCGTCTTAGAAGAAGAAGAGTAAATATCCAATAAGCGCTTGTAAGAACTTAATTGAAACTGCTCTCTAGACTTCTTATTTACGTGTGGCGAACGCAACACTGTAAAGATTTTCTTGTGAGTTGGTAATGGAATTGGACCCGTTACTACTGCACCTGTACTCTTTACTGTTTTTACAATCTTTTCTGCAGATTTATCTACTAAATTGTGATCGTAAGACTTTAATTTGATTCTTATTTTCTGACTCATCTGTATAAAATTAAGCGTTAGAAGTTCCTCTCGCAGCCGCAATTACTTCTTCAGATATATTTGAAGGAGTCTCTGCATAATGTGAGAATTCCATTGTAGAAGTTGCTCTACCCGAAGACAGTGTACGTAACGTAGTTACATAACCGAACATTTCAGAAAGTGGCACTTCTGCTTTTACTACTTTGGCACCTGCTCTATCACCCATGTCACTAACTTGACCACGACGACGGTTAAGGTCACCTACAATATCTCCCATGTTTTCTTCAGGAGTTATAACTTCCAATTTCATGATAGGTTCTAATATTACCGCTCCGGCAGATTTAGCAACAGACTTAAAGCCCATTTTAGCAGCAAGTTCGAATGACAAAGCATCAGAATCTACTGCGTGGAAAGATCCATCCCTTAAGGTAACTTTCAAACTGTCTACTTCGAAACCAGCTAATGGACCATTGACCATTGCTTGCTTGAATCCTTTTTCGACAGATGGTATAAATTCTTTAGGAACATTACCACCTTTAATTTTATTTTCGAACTGTAATCCTTCATGCCCTTCTTCTGCAGGCCCTAATGTAAATACGATATCGGCAAACTTCCCACGACCACCAGATTGCTTCTTGTACACCTCTCTATGATCTGCTTCACGAGTTACGGCTTCTTTGTACTCAACCTGTGGCTGTCCTTGGTTAACCTCTACCTTAAATTCACGTCTAAGACGGTCTACAATAACATCTAAGTGAAGCTCACCCATTCCAGAAATAATAGTCTGTCCCGAGGCTTCATCTGAACGTACAGTAAATGTTGGATCTTCTTCAGCTAATTTAGCCAAGCCCATACCCAATTTATCAACATCCGCTTTAGTTTTAGGCTCAACCGCAATACCAATAACTGGATCAGGGAAGTCCATAGATTCTAAAACAATAGGATACTTTTCAGCTGACAACGTATCTCCTGTTTTAATAGATTTAAATCCAACAGCAGCTCCAATATCTCCAGCTTCTATATAATCGATTGCATTCTGCTTGTTAGCATGCATTTGATAGATACGAGAAATACGCTCTTTTTTACCAGAACGATTGTTTAACACATAAGAACCCGCATCTAAACGCCCAGAATACACTCTAAAGAAAGCCAAACGCCCTACAAAAGGATCGGTAGCAATTTTAAAAGCTAATGCTGCGAACGGCTCGTCAACACTTGGCTTACGAATTTCTTCTTTTTCTGTATCCGGATTTATTCCAACGATACCTTCCTTATCCATAGGAGAAGGTAAGTAACGACAAACCGCATCTAGCAAGAACTGAACTCCTTTATTTTTAAAAGCAGAACCGCAAATCATAGGAATGATTGCCATATCCATTACAGCAGATCTAAGCGCAGCATGCACTTCGTCTTCTGTTATAGAATCTTCATCTTCCATGAATTTTTCTAAAAGATTCTCGTCATAACTCGCTACTTCCTCTATTAAAAGTGCACGATATTTACGAGCTTCTTCTTTCATATCCTCAGGGATATCAACAATATCAAAAGTTGCTCCTTGAGTTTCGTCATGCCAAATAATAGCACGGTTTTTCACTAAATCTACAACACCTTTAAAATCTTCTTCGTCACCAATATTTAAAACGATTGGTACCGCATTAGATTTAAGCATGTCTTTAACCTGTTTGCAAACCATCATGAAATCAGACCCTTGACGGTCCATTTTGTTCACAAAACCAATACGAGGCACTTTGTAGTTATCGGCTAGTCTCCAGTTAGTTTCTGATTGTGGCTCAACACCATCAACAGCACTAAACAAGAAAACTAATCCATCAAGTACGCGTAATGATCGATTCACTTCTACGGTAAAATCTACGTGACCAGGAGTATCAATAATATTAAAGTGATACCCTTTAGTTTCGTCTATAGCTTCACCATTTTCTAGTGGAAAGTCCCAAGTACAGGTTGTAGCAGCAGAAGTAATGGTAATACCACGCTCTTGCTCTTGCTCCATCCAGTCCATTGTTGCGGCACCATCATGTACCTCACCAATCTTATGACTTACACCAGTATAATAAAGAACGCGCTCTGTTGTTGTAGTTTTACCTGCATCAATATGAGCTGCAATTCCTATATTTCTCGTATATTTTAAATCTCTTGCCATTTTATATATTAAAATCTAAAGTGTGAGAATGCTTTATTTGCTTCGGCCATTTTATGCGTATCAGTACGTTTTTTAACGGCAGCACCTTCTTCTTTAGCAGCAGCTAAAACCTCTGAAGCCAATTTAAGGGCCATAGACTTTTCGTTGCGCTTTCTAGCATACAAAATCAACCACTTCATTGCGGTAGAAACCTTACGGTCTGGTCTAATTTGCATTGGGATTTGAAAGGTTGCCCCTCCTACTCGACGGCTTCTTACTTCTACGTGAGGCATCACGTTAGACAAAGCGTCTTTCCACAGTTCTAATGCCGATTTCTCGTCATCTTGTTTTTTCTCCTCTACGATTTCCATTGCATCGTAAAAGATTTTGAAAGCCACCGACTTTTTACCATCCCACATCAAGTTGTTCACGAAACGTGTAACTAATTGATCATTAAATTTAGGATCCGGTAAAAGCGGTCTTTTTTTGGCTGCTCTTTTTCTCATTTCTTCTCTTTAAAAGCTGTTTAAATTACTTCTTAGGGCGTTTAGCACCGTACTTAGATCTACGTTGTGTTCTTCCTTCGACACCAGCGGTATCTAAAGCTCCACGAACAATGTGGTATCTAACTCCAGGCAAATCTTTAACCCTTCCTCCTCTAACCAATACTATCGAGTGCTCCTGTAAATTGTGACCTTCTCCAGGGATGTAGGCGTTTACCTCCTTACCATTAGTAAGTCTTACCCTAGCAACCTTTCTCATCGCTGAGTTAGGTTTTTTAGGAGTAGTGGTATATACACGCGTACAAACCCCTCTTCTTTGAGGACACGAATCTAAGGCAGCCGATTTACTCTTCTTGGTTATTTTGGACCTTCCTTTTCGTACTAATTGTGAAATCGTTGGCATATAAAATCCTTGTTATACTTATAATTAAATAATAATGCCCCTTTTTAAAGGCTTGCAAAGGTAGAGATAAATATTAATAATTCAAACGCTTAATCCTTAATTTTAAAGTATAATAAAATATGCTTCCTTAATTATATGATTTTTATTCTGGGAACGTTAGTTTTACAACACAAAATAAGCACAAATTGAGGGCATTTTTTAAATTTATTTTATACCTTAATATATATACATTCTTAAGTGCTGGTATTCAGGCACAAACCCTGAACCTTCAAATAGACCTGCAAGACAACTCCAAAAAGACGCTCTTAGATTCTATAAGAAGCGTAACTTCTTTTCCTAATTTAATGATGTTAAACGCTGAATTAGACAGTATTGAAATACGACTCAATTATCGTGGTTATCTCAGGTCTCAATTTTCTGAACTAATTAAAAAGAATGACAGCACATTTGCAATAGATATTCAATTGTCAAAACAATACAAAATATTAGTCGTTCAGTTTGACCCGACACAATTAGACACAAAGTTATTTGCAGGCTTGGTTGATGAATTTACAGACAAAACTTTTACAGTTCCATTTTCGAGAATTGAAAACGTTCTGCAAACAATTACAGCGCGAATTGCTAAAAATGGATTTCCGTTTGCCAGTTTACAACTCACTCGATTCGATGTTGACCACCCAAGGAGTGTTTGGGCAAGATTAAAAATAGAATATGGAATTCCTCGAACTATTAGCTCTATTAAAGTAAAAGGCTACGAGAAATTCCCTAAGAGTTTTATTAAGCATTACGCCGGAATAAAGAAAGGGCAAGCATTTAATCAAGAACAAATCACAAAAAGATATAATAGCCTTGCCAGTTTAGGATTCGCCGAAAGCATAAAAGCACCAGAAGTTTTATTTAGGAAAGATTCGACAGAAGTGTATTTATATCTTAAAAAAAAGTCGAACAATACTTTTGACGGCATTTTAGGTTTTGCTAATTCCGAAGAAAATTCTAAAATTATTTTTAACGGATACTTAGATCTAGTCCTGTCCAACAATTTAAACTTTGGGGAGACTTTAGCAATAAATTATAAGAGCGATGGTAACGAACAACAAAATTTTCGAGTGCAGACTAAGCTTCCTTATCTTTTTGGCTCTCCTTTAGGTGTCGAATTAGAGCTCTATCTGTTTAAAAGGGACAGTACTTTTGTGTCAATTGACCAAAAAGCGAGTGCTTTTTATCAACTTAGTCCTAAATTTCAATTACACGGTGGATACTTATTTAAAGAATCTAACGATTTACAAGACGCCTCTATTATTGATACTTCTATTCAAGATCTTACTTCAAATTTTGTATTGACTGGGATGACATATTCAGACCCGCAAGCAAGTCTTCTTTATCCATTTAAGACCAAAGCCGAGCTCTTTTCCCGCTTTGGAAAACGTAAAGCTGAAGCGGTAAGTCAGCAAACATATCTTGGATTAACAGGGTTTCACATTTTTAATCTAAACCAGCGCAACAGTATTTATTTACGAACTCAAGTAGAAACCCTGCTTAGTGACAGCTACTTTACCAATGAACTACTGCGGTTTGGCGGTATCAAATCGATAAGAGGGTTTGAAGAAAATAGTATAGATGCTCAATTACTGGCCATTTTAAGTACCGAATACCGCTATTTACTTAGCAACTCTTTATACGTTCATAGTGTTATTGACGCTGGTTATTTTGAAAATGAACTTACCAATATTAAAGAGGAACTTGTGAGCTTTGGCCTAGGTATAGGGTTTTTATCAAAAGCTGGAGTTTTTAAACTCATTATTGCAAATGGTAAAACACAATCACTTCCCTTTAAGTTTTCTAATACAAAAATCCATCTTAGCTTAACAGCAAAATTTTAAAAAATTCCTTTAACACTGGGGTTAGGCAAACC
>QIIH01000354.1 GCA_003229235.1 Flavobacteriales bacterium
GCTCTTATGAACATGCTCACTCATAAAACCAAAATTACATATCTTTACCCTACACCCGACGCAGAGCGTCGGGGAATTCTATTGATTAAAGTAGATCGTTCTAAAAAAAACTTAATGATTCCGCCAGTACTAGAAAATGCTTTAAAAAAGCAACCTAAACTTAATACTGCATTTAATGGATTAACTCCCGGAAAACAACGCGAATATGCAGGTCATATCGGTGATGCCAAAAGAGAAGCTACTCAGATCAGTCGTTTGCAAAAAAGTATCCCATGATTTTAACGGGAGTAGGCCTTTACGACAAATACAAAAATTGTTACGTTTATTGTTTGCAAAATAACATGAAGTGATCCTCATTGTGCTCATTCACTCAGAGGAAACCTAGAAGTGATCGAGCAGACGGCTTTTAGGTATGATGATTGATATAGTTATCCTAAATTCTCATAATAATAAATTTATAAAAGATGAAAACAGATAAATACACCAAGGTTATCCTTACTATTATTGCCATTTTTCTAGGGATAAATACAGTAGAAAAATTAGAGATCGTGCCTAAGGCATTTGCGAACAATCCATCGAGTATGTTCTCAGATATAGAAACCCCTAGATATGGATTAGTCCCTTTAAATGAAAATGGGCTTATTGACGTTAACATCAAAGACATTAGCACCTACGACGAGCTAAATGTAAATATAAAAGGCATCGATTCTTACGAAAAAATGCCAGTTATTATAAAAGGAATAGATACAACAGACGAACTTGACGTCAATTTGGACGAACTTGGCGGTAACTGGATATCTCCTGGCGGCCCGCTTAAAGTACAGATTCAGAACTAGTTGGATTAATTTTTTGCAATAATTCTTAAAAGGCTGTAACAATCGATACAGCATCTCTACTTATTGTATAACTAACTATCAACCTATTGAACAAAGAACTGGAACATAATTTTGTTAAGCAACTGGAGGAAAACCAGAATGTGGTACACAAAATTTGCAGATTATATACGCGCAATCAAGACGCGCACAATGATTTGTTTCAGGAAATTACTATCCAATTGTGGAAGGCTTTCCCCAAATTTAGGGGTGAAGCAAAGTTTAGCACTTGGATGTATAGAGTTGCCTTAAATACAGCAATTACCCTATACAGAAAAAAGAAACGAGGTATACAAACCCAAGATTATGAGAGCATAAGCTTTAAGATAGCATCTGTAGCTTACGACGACACTATCGAGGAACAGCTAAAGCTTATGTATGTAGCTGTTAAAGATTTGAACGATATAGACAAGGCTTTAGTTTTCTTGTATTTAGAAGACAAATCATATCGCGAAATTTCTGAAACTATGGGTATATCCGAAGTTAACGCTAGGGTAAAAATGAATCGTATTAAAGAGAAGCTACGTAAAATACTTAATCCGTAACCACTATGGATCAATTAGAATTATTAAAAAAAGAATGGAAAAATAGAGAACAGGATTTCCCGGTTCTTTCTTTTGACGAGATCTACAAAATGCTACTCAAGAAATCTTCGAGTGTTATAAAATGGATCTTTATTATTAGCATAATCGAGATTGCATTCTGGATTGGACTCAATTTTCTGATACCCGAATCTAGCAAGCAGATTAATGCAGAGATGGGTCTGGATCTTTCTTTTATAGTCTTTAACATAATCCATTACTGCATATTTGCCTTTTTTATAATCTTATTTTATAAAAATTACCAAGCCATTCAAATAACCGATTCTGTTAAGGACTTAATGCAAAAGATTCTTAAAACTAGACGTACGGTGCGATACTTTGTATATTATAATGTTGGTGCGGCCATCGTGTCTATGATCGCTGTAAACATCTACTATTATACACATAAAGAAAAACTCTTTGAGGTTCTATCAGTGAATTTTGAAGATATAGGTACAAATTTAACCATCGATCAATTCACTACTGTGTTTTTTGGAGCTCAAGTAGTTGTAGGTATTCTCTTAATTGGCTTTATTGCGTTTATTTATTATTTGGTTTACGGGCTTATGTTGCGCAGGTTAAAGCACAATTATGTAGAACTTAAAAAAATGGAGGATTAAGAATTTTTGTACTCGCGTTGCTTGTTGAGTTCTTCTTCTTTTAACAATTCTTCTTTCGAAATTACCTTTAAAAGTGAAGGATGCTGCTCAATAGCAAATTGCAGGGCTTCTACAATTTCTTCTACAGTGTCGTTTTCGTAGTCAATTTGCATAGGAGGTTTAATTATCATCGACTGTAAAATACCTCGCTTTTTTATCCGCAGACCTTTTTTGTCAAAAGAGCGTCTAAATCCATCAATAACAACAGGTACTACAATAGGTTTATTCTTTTTGATAATATGAGCTGTACCTCTTCTTATAGGCTTCCATGGTTTTGTTGTTCCCTGCGGAAAGGTAACAACCCACCCATCGTTTAAGGCTACTTGAATATTATTAACATCACTCAATTTTACTTGACGGTTTATATCTTTTCCTTCTGCCCGCCATGTTCGCTCTATACTTACAGATCCCGTATAGGCCATTATTTTTGGCAATAATCCAGATTTCATAGTTTCTTTGGCAGCTACAAAGTAAAAATTAAGCTTTGGCCTCCAGAGATACCCTATGTTTTTAATATTATCTACACGCCCGCTCAACCCTGCATTAAAAACATGGAACATTGCAACCACATCTGCAAAATAAGTTTGATGATTAGAGACAAAAAGCACATTAGTATCTGGCAGCTCTTTAAGAATCTCAGAGCCTTCTATTTTCAATTCGTTAAAACCTTTAAATCTTTGATGCGTGAGCGAACCCAAAATCCTTATAAGCCAGAGCTTTACAAATAGAATATGTCCGAATGGATTTTTTTTAAAAAGGCCCATGTATTAAATTAGTCGTTTTGCAGAGTTCAAATATACAAAAATGCGGTTTATACAAGACGCTTAAGAAGGGCTCGTACTTCACTTAGCATCATAGCCGTCGCACCCCACACAATATGATCATTTAGCAAATATGCAGGCACATCTATCTCTGTAGCATACGAAGTGCTTAGTTTTCTGGATGTTATAACTGTATCATCCAGAAAATCTGAGAGTGCAACCTGAACCAAGGCTTCTACTTCACTCTTTTGAATTACGAACTCTGGAGTTATTTTGGCTATACCCAAATAAGGATGAACAAAAAAGTTGCTGGGCGGAATGTAAATATTTGTTAATTGCTTTAATACAGTTACTTGGCTTTGAGGCACCCCGATTTCTTCTTCTGTTTCCCTTAGGGCAGTATGCTCTAAATTACGATCTTCTGGTTCGCTTTTGCCTCCTGGAAAACCAATTTGAGCAGAATGCACTCCATTGTAAGTTCGTCTTAAAATAAGGGCCAAATTAGTTTTTTGATTTGCATCGGGGTAAAACAATACCAAAACCCCAGCATGCTTGGCCGAATTAGAAGCCTCGGCTTGAGTTTTTAGCTCTTTTAACCGTTCAATTGGAGCCATTTTTAACTGTTCACTTTGACCAGGCAAAGGGAGATTTGTTATTTTTACAATACTTTTATGAAACTCACTAAATAGCATTTATGGGACGATTGTGGTTATTTTTTGGAGTGCTTTTTATTTTATTCAATTGTGAAGATAGTAAAAAAGGCACTGCACCTGTTAGCAAACAAACTGCCAAAACCGCAGAGGATTCTATCAAACAAAAAAATAAAACTCTTAAACCAAAGAGGGCATATAGCCTACCCCTTTTAAACGAACAAAATGCCGATAGTCTGCTATTAGAATACGGCAAAAAAAACCGAGAAACCAAGGCCGTTATTAAAACTACTTTTGGCGACATTTTTATTGAACTCTTTAACGAAACACCTATTCACCGCGCAAATTTTGTGTATTTGGCCAAACATGCATATTTCGACGATACATTCTTTCATAGAGTGGTTCCAAACTTTATTATTCAAGCTGGGAGTAGCGATAATGCGTCCACTAATAAAAAGCGAGCAAAAATTGGCAAGTACCGCTTAAGTGCCGAACTTAATGGTAACAGAAAACATACTCGAGGCACTTTATCTGGCGCAAAACAGTATCGCGAAAATCCAGATAAAAAGTCGGCAGCTTACGAATTTTTTATTTTTCTTGGACCAGACAAAAGCACCAGTCATTTAAACGGAAACTATACTATTTTTGGAAGGGTTACAAAAGGCATGGATGTAGTCGATCAAATAGCACAACTCCCTTCTGATAAAGGCGAATGGCCTTTGAATAACGTTTATATTTCTGTACAATTAATCGATTAATTATTTCTTCCTTCCTCAGAACCTGAGTTCGACCTAAGGTTTAGAATAAATACTAGGCAATGACAGCTTAAACAACACTGCCAACAAACGAATCCCTATAATAATCACGCCTGCTATTACAACTACGATCTCTGGAGGCAATGTAGTTCGAATAAGTAAAAAGTAGGCACTTCCACCAACTATACAGGCTGTGGCATAAATCTCTTTTCTGAAAATAATCGGAATTTCGTTGCATAATATATCACGAATAACTCCGCCAAAACAGGCAGACATTGTTCCAAGCCCCACGCAAATAAAAGGATGAAATCCAGCTTCTATTCCCTTTTCTACCCCTATAATTGTGTAAAGTGCGATGCCAATGGTATCGAACAAAAAAAGCGAGCGCCGTACATAGGATAACTTTTTTCTAAATATAACAGCCAAGACAGCCGCGCCCAGTATTACATATAGATAACTTAAATCACCCATCCAAAAAACTGGAGTATCGATGAGTAAATCGCGTAGTGTACCACCTCCAACGGCAGTAACAAAAGCGATAATAAAAATTCCGAAAGGATCCATTTGCTTTTTTAACGCTGTGAGTACACCCGATATTGAGAAAGACACAGTGCCCAGCAAATCAATCAAAAATATAAGGCTCATAATTGCTGTGTGTAATAGTTGTAATCCTTAAGAACAACGTCTATAAATTGTTTGTCATAAAATTGGGACTGTGTCCCAATGATACTCTCCACCTTTACTCTTAAAACATTTAAAGTCTTATAGTCGCTCGATTTAACAGCGATTTGATAGGTTTCCTTTATGAGTCTTACATCTTTGTCTGTCAACATAGTTACAGTGCTAAAGACTGGGGAATAATCGTCTGTAATCTCCTCAAGTATAGTATTGGATATTTTTATGCGCTGTTTTGTACTAATAACGACAGTTCCTGCAGCGGCATCTCCCACAGATTGACCCTTTTCAGAAAAAATGATCGCTAACAAACCAACGGCTGGGAAAAACCATAAATCGACCATGCGAAGCATCCAGCGCACCAAATAATTAGACCAATGCACGGGAGATCCATCTACGCGCACCACTCGCGTTTTAACTATCATTTTACCAACTGTTCTCCCGTTAAAAATAATGTGCATTAGCAAAGAATAAAACATTACTGGTAAAAACAACAACGATTGTACTCCATAAATAGTCCAATCGTCATCAAAAATTTCGCTGGCTATAGAGGTCACTAAATCAATTACATACAGATACAAAAAGAAGATAAATAGATCGATGGCCAAGGCCAAAATTCGCTCCCCAATGCTCACGACTGTATAGCCTAAATTTACATTTTGAGTAGTGTTAATTTGTAAGTTTGCCATTTGCCAGCAAGTGTTTATCTTTAGTGAAAAATTTTTAATGCGAGAAGCAGCATTCGTTAAGCAAAATAAGGAAAAATGGATTGCTTTTGAAAAAGCAATCACCTTAAAATCCAAAATAAATCCAGATACGCTAGCAGATCATTACATTCACTTAACGAATGATTTGGCTTACGCACAAACCTATTACCCAGAAAGTAAAACACTGCTGTACCTTAACTCGCTAACTTCGCAAGCGCATCAGCAAATCTACAAGAATAAAAAGGAGAGTAAAAACAGAGTGATTTCTTTTTGGAAAGAAGAATTCCCATTATTCTTTTATGGATATCAAAAACAACTCCTTTACGCTTTTTTGATTTTTATCATCGCCGTAGCCATTGGAGCGGTTTCTGCCGCAAACGACGACTCTTTTGTTAGGTTAGTTTTAGGAGATGCTTATGTAAATAAAACAATTAGTAATATAGAAAGTGGCGACCCAACAGCTATCTATAAAAGCGGAGGAGAGTTCGGAACTTTTGTCGCAATTACGGTGAATAATATTAGAGTTGCAATAATTGCATTTGCTATGGGGGTGCTAACTTCTGTTGGCACCGGGCTTGTACTCTTTAGTAACGGAGTGATGGTAGGTGCATTTTTTACCTTCTTTTATATGAGAGATGTGTTTTGGGAAGCATCCAAAAATATTTGGCTGCATGGTACTATTGAGTTATCGGTTATTGTGATTGCTGGTTGTGCTGGGATTGTAATGGGTAATAGTATTTTGTTTCCTAAAACTTTTAGTAGGCGATTGTCGTTTGTTAAAGGAGCCAAAGACGGTCTTAAAATTGTGATTAGCACCCTGCCATTTTTTATCATTGCAGGATTTATCGAAGGTTTTATTACTCGGTACAGTAACATGCCAATATGGCTAGCTTTAACAATTATTACAGCCTCGTTATTTCTTATTATTTACTATTATATTATTTACCCTATTAAACTACACAGAGCCTATGAGCAAGCCTAGAGTAGAACTGAGACAACATATGGATTTAGGTCTAATTCTTTCTACCTTTTTTGAGTTTATAAAATACAATCTAAAGGCATATGCTAACGTATTTATGCGCTATAATGGTATTTTTATAATAGTACTCTTAGGCATTAGTTATATGCTCGTTTCTGGCTTTTTTGGAATGGCGGCGGCTGCGCAAAATTTTGAAAGTTCTCAAGCAGAAACCATGACATCTACAGCCGTCATGGGCTTAGGCGCAATGGCTCTTTTGATAGTTTTTATTTTGGTTGCAGCGCTCAACTATAGTTTATCATCTGTTTTTTTGATTAGCTATGTAAATAACGACGACCCAACAGTAGAGATTGACCCTAAAATGGTTTGGAAAAAGACCGTAGATTCTTTAGGTAAAATAATCGTATTTATCTTGCTTCTTATTTTGATATACATCGGCTATTTTGTCGTGAGTATTATACTTGCAATTATTCCGATTGTTGGAGCAATAGCTCAATATGTGCTTAATTTTGCGATGGCTGCTTGGATGGGGATTGCTTTTATGGTTATGCTTAACGAAGGTAAAAGCGTTGGCGATTCCTTTGGAGAGGCTTGGAAGCTAATGACCAAAAATTTCTGGAAATGCGTAGGAGTGAATTTTATAGTGGGGGTAGTATTTGGCATTCTATTTTTGTTTGTGCTGTCTGTGCCCAGTCTCCTAATTGGAGTTTGGACGTGGCATGCCGTAGATGTAGGAGATGACGTTTTAACCTCTGTTGCATATAAGCTAGTCTATACAGTGGTGTTATGCGGCCTTTTAGTTGGCTCTGCTTTCGGGCAATCTTTATCACAATTTGGGAACGGTGTTCTTTATTATTCTCTCAACGAAGATAAATATAACAAGCATTTACGTGCAAAAATCGAACAAATAGGACGTGAATAAAGCCTTTTTACTTTTGATATTATTTTTGATTACTCCTTTGGCGATGTCGTCTCAGGGCGAAATCCTGCCCGAGCTAGTTATTGATAGCACTCAAGTGGTAAAAAAAGATTTTAATAAAGATTTGAGTCAAGAGTATACAGAAAAAGATTTTGATTACGATCAAATTCGAGGCGAATCAGAGAACTTCTTAAAACGATTTGTCAATTGGTTTTTTAAAAAGCTTGAGGATATCTTTGGGATCGAAGTAAACCCTAATTTATATAGTATTGTAGAAACATTACTCTATATAATTTTGATAGCTGTTGGGCTGTTTTTAATGGTTCGCTTGCTAATGGGACAACAGGCCACCTCTTTTTTTAGAGGCAAAAGTAAAGCGCTTGCACCACTATCGATTCATGAAGAGCAACTCACCCAGACAGACTTTGATGCATTGATTGGGCAAGCACTAAGCCAAAATGACTATCGCCTTGCGATTAGGTATCAATACCTAAAAATATTGCGGCAGCTATCTCTTGAAAATATAATTGAGTGGCATTTCGAAAAAACCAATAGCGATTATGTGAGTGAGATTAATTCTGATCAGATAAAACAAGGCTTTAGTAAAGTGTCCTATCTATACGAGCATATTTGGTATGGCGAATTTGCGATAGATGCCCAAGGGTATCAAAAAGCCGATAGTTCTTTTAACTCCTTTTTAAATACCATCAAACGCAATGGATAAAAGAGCAAAAAGAATACTAATGGCATTTGGCATAGCGGTGTTCGCGCTAATCGTTGTAGAGCTTTCTAGCCCAAAACCTATCGATTGGAGGCCAAGCTATACATCTACAGACAAGATCCCCTTTGGAAGCTATGTGTTTTTTAACGAATTAGATGCTATTTTTGAGAATACACCGATAGAACGAGTTACCCAAGACCCCTACGAATTTTTAAAGAATAAAAAATCCTCTCAAGGCGAACTCTATATATTTTTAAATAACCATCTCAATTTTGACAAAGAGCAATTTAATCAACTAAGTGAATTTGTGTATGCCGGAAATACCGCGTTAATGGCTGCTAGCAATTTTGGTAACGTCATTGCCGATTCACTTTTAGTAAACACCTTTAACGACTACAGAGACTTACGGCCAGAGATCGCTCCAAAATTTTACAGCCCTAGTTTAAAGACAGATTCTTTGGTGGTCTTTGGCAAGAATATGTACCCAGCTTCTTTTTCTGAAATAGATAGTGTTAGCACCACTGCTTTGGGCTATTTTATGGACGAAGACGACGAAATTCGGCATAATTATATCAAGATAGAACATGGCGAAGGCTATTTTTATTTAATGAGTATTCCAGAGGCCTTTACAAATTATTATTTGCTCAAAGAGCATCAACAGTATGCCGAGAATGCATTGTCTTACTTTAACCCCTCAAAAATTTATTGGGATGAGTATATAAAGTCTGGACGGGTAATTATCTCGAGTAAAATGCGCTTTGTACTCACCCAACCTGCTCTTAAATGGGCCTATTATATTACAATTCTTGGACTGCTTTTGTTTGTGATTTTTAAAGGCAAACGAGAACAACGCATCATAGAACTTATTACACCGTTAAAGAACGACACCAAAGATTTTACCGCCACCATTGGAGATCTACATTTTCAGTATAAAGATTTCACAAATATTGTTACTAAACGCATTACTTACTTTTTGCAACGAGTGCGTTCTGAACTCTATATGACCACCAGCGATTTTGACACAACATTTATTAAAAGACTATCGCTCAAGAGCGGAAACACGCCTGAAGATACTCAAGAGTTGATAAATTTTATCAATGCTTTGCGCTCTAAGCCAGTGCATAGCGAAGAGGATCTTATTAAACTAAACAAATTATTACAAAAATTTACAATACATTAAGATATGGAAGAGCAAGAAATACCTCAAAACGAGCCCACCAACTCAAACAATCAAGGCGAGACTCCTAATCAAAACCCAGAGGAAACCACAAATGAAGAGCAAGAGATGGCCTTTACTTCTCGTTTAGATTTATCGCATTTAATAAAAGCTGTTGCGGCTATCAAATCGCAAATAGGGAAAGTAATTGTTGGGCAACACGACATGGTCGAGTTACTAATAATTTCGATCTTGGCAAATGGCCATTCCTTAATAGAAGGTGTCCCAGGTGTCGCAAAAACAGTAACTGCCAAGCTTTTAGCAAAAACTATGGATGTTAAGTTTAGTCGTATACAGTTTACACCAGATCTAATGCCAAGTGACATTTTAGGTACTTCTATTTTTAATATGAAAACCCAGGAGTTTGAGTTTAAACCCGGCCCAATATTTAGCAATTTAGTTTTGATCGACGAAATTAATCGCGCGCCGGCTAAAACACAGGCAGCCCTTTTTGAGGTAATGGCAGAACGCCAAATTACTATAGACGGAATTGAGAATGTTATGGATGCGCCGTTCTTGGTGTTTGCTACGCAAAACCCAATAGATCAAGAAGGCACCTATGCCCTTCCTGAAGCACAGTTAGACCGTTTCTTGTTTAAGATTAACGTAGATTATCCTGACCTCGAAGACGAGGTTCAAATTTTAGTAAACGAACATAAACGAGAAGATGCAGACACCCTCGACGAAATTAATGCTGTTTTAACTGCAGAGAAAATTGAGGAATATCAAAAGCTTATCAAAAAGATAATTATAGAAGATCATTTGATTCAATATATCGCGGCATTGGTTAATAGTACACGTACTAATGCCAATCTATATTTAGGAGCCTCGCCTAGGGCTTCTATTGCAATTATGAATAGTGCTAAGGCTAAAGCTGCCATCGAAGGGCGAGATTTTGTAACGCCAGATGATATCAAAAAAGTGGCTATGCCGGTACTGCGCCATCGTGTAATTGTTACTCCAGAACGAGAGATGGAAGGTTTTACATCTGATAAAGTAGTGAGTCAAATAATCGAAACCCTCGAAATTCCTAGATAGTGAAGTCTTTTATAAAGAGCTTATATTTTAATCAACTGTTTTTTACAGTACTTATAGCCATTGTTCTATTGGCCATAATAGCCTTTTTGGTGCCCTCTCTTTTTGGTGTGGTTAAGTTGCTTTTTACTATTCTCATAGCTCTTTCTATTTTTGACATTTTACTCTTGTATCGCAATAAAACAGGTGTTTTAGCAAAAAGAGACGTTCCAGAAAAACTTTCGAACGGCGATCAAAATCCAATAGGTATTACCCTTACTAGCCGGTATTTATTCAAGGTTTTTGTTAAAATTATCGACGAAATTCCACAGCAATGGCAAATACGAGATTTCGAAATTAACACACAATTATCGCCATCAGAGGAGCGCAATTTCACATATCACGTACGCCCTACAGAGCGTGGCGAATATCATTTTGGCTATATTAATGTTTTTTCTAAAACAATTTTAGGATTGGTCTCGCGTAGGCAACAGTATGATTACAATTATATGGTGCCTAATTATCCGTCCTTTTTGCAACTTAAAAAATACGAATTTGTCGCTTTCACTAATAAACTCAAGCTCTTTGGGCTTAAAAAAATAAGGCGCATTGGTAATACATTCGAGTTTGAACAGATAAAAGAATATGTTTCAGGAGACGATATTCGCAATCTAAACTGGAAGGCTACTGCCAAACGCAATACGCTTATGGTGAACCAATATCAAGACGAAAAGTCGCAGCCAGTTTATTCGGTAATCGATACTGGGCGTGTTATGAAAATGCCTTTTAATGGCCTTAGTTTGCTTGATTACGCAATCAATTCCACGCTAGTGATATCGAGTATTGTACTCAGAAAGCAGGACAAAGCAGGGATGTTTTCTTTTTCTAGAAAAGTTGAAAATCAGATTGTTGCCAAACAGCGAAAATCACAAATGAATCTAATTTTAGAGAGCCTTTACAACATACAAACAGATTTTTCTGAAAGTGATTTCTCTAGACTCTATATCGATATTAAGCGCCGAATTAATCAGCGAAGTTTATTGCTTTTGTATAGTAATTTTGAAACCTTAGATGCATTACACAGGCAACTCCCCTATTTACAAGCGATTGCTAAAACACATTTGCTGGTGGTTATCTTTTTTGAAAATACAGAACTTAAAGAAATGGTGATGCAACCAGCACATACCACAAGAGAAATATTTCAAAAGACAATTGCAGAAAAATTTATCTACGAAAAGAAGCTCATTGCCACAGAACTTAAAAAACACGGAATACAAGCTATCTTAACTTCACCAGAGAATTTAACCGTAAATACAATTAATAAATACTTAGAAATTAAAGCAAGAGGTCTTTTATAACAGTTGACCCCCAATAAATTACAATTGAGTAAAACTTGTTGGCAGGCCTTAATCTTATCCTGCATATTTGTAGTGTAATTAATCAATATTTAAAAACACACTACTATGAAAGCTTTTGTAATCACATGTTTAATTCTAACCACAGCATCAGTAAATCAGCAGTTTGCACAAGAATCTTTAACCGAGGCAACAGGAACAGAAATCACTGTAACCGTACCCGTAAACGCGACAGATGGTCAAATAATCGTTGGGCTTTATAACAAAGACAATTTTATGCGTCAGCCACTACAAGCACTCACGAGTGAAATCAAAGACGGGCAGGCCAAAGTTACTTTTGCCAATATTGTCCCTGGCGAATATGCAATCACGCTGTTTCATGATAAAAACAACGACAGTCAATTGAATTTTGACACAAATGGAAGGCCATCAGAAGACTATGGAGTATCGAACAATGCAATGAGTATGGGCCCACCACAGTGGAGTGATGCTGCTTTTACAGTTGCAGATCAACCAATTGCATTAGAGATTAGAATGTAGCCAAGTTTTATTCATCAATCTAAAGCGGTCGATATCTTCGATCGCTTTTTTTTATTTATAAAAGTTAATGAATAGCAAAACATTATAAATTTTATTTATCATTTTGTATCTTTACACAAAGCAAAATCTATGACAATTACTCAATTAAAATACGTTCTTGCTGTGGCCGAACATCAAAATTTTACCAAGGCTGCTGCAAAGACCTTCGTTACACAGCCTACGCTAAGCATGCAAATTCAGAAGCTAGAGGATCAGTTAGAAGTCTTGATTTTTGATCGCTCCAAAAAACCAATAGCACTCACTCAAATTGGTAATAAAATTGTAAACCAAGCTAAAAACATTGTTAACGAAGCAAATCGAATACAAGATATTGTCGATCAACAAAAAGGGTTTATAGGTGGCGAATTTAAACTTGGAATTATTCCGACAGTGATGCCTACGCTCTTACCAATGTTTTTAAAAGCTTTCACCAACAAACATCCTAAAGTTCGTCTTAAGATTGAAGAACTCAACACAGACGACATTATCCAAAAAATGAGTGATGGGCATTTAGATGCTGCTATTGCGGCAACTCCACTCAAATTAGATCATATTAAAGAGCGTGTTCTGTATTACGAACCCTTTGTGGGTTATGTGCCAAAAAGCCATCGACTGTACCCCAAAAAGGTGATAGACGTTAAAGATCTACGCATTAACGACATATTATTGTTAGAAGATGGTCATTGTTTTAGAGATGGAGTTATTAACCTATGTACTGCGAGTAAAGACAATTATGAAGATTCATTTCAGCTAGAGAGTGGCAGTTTTGAAACCTTGGTTAAACTATCAGACGAAGGCTTAGGCATGACGCTCCTGCCCTATTTACACACCTTTGATTTGCAAAAAGAACAAAAAAAGAATCTGCATCATTTTAACGAACCTACTCCTGCGAGAGAAGTGAGCTTGATATATCCAAAAAGTGAATTAAAGATTCAGATAATTGATGCCTTGTATCAAGTTATATCCGGGATTGTTAGAGGCGCAATCGCTTTTCAAGATGTAAAAATTGTTAGTCCTGTTGCTAAATAAAAAGAGATAAACTAAAAAAGCCTCCAAATGGAGGCTTTTTTTATGCTTTTAATAGTGTTAAACATTCGTTTAGTTCAGGTTTTTGTTGAATTAAAGAATTTATCCAGATTCTGAGTTCCTCAATTTCATGAGGGAGTAATCGTTTCAGGGCTTTCTTCAATTCTTTGCAAAACAGTTGAGGATCAAAGCTTACTTTAGAAAGTACAACTTTTGTGTAATCAAACATTGCTCTTGCCATTGTTTATTATTAGTTAGGATTAGGCTAAAAAAGAGTAATTATTCGCTATAGGCTTTATTTTTTATGTTCTATAAATATAGAGAAAAAAAACGTCGTTTTTATAAAACTGCCAAAGTTTAACACGGCTTTTTGTTAAATTAATGCTACAGATTTATAAATATCAAAAGCGATTGTCGCCGTCTAACAAATTGCCTAGACCTCCTAGAATGCTGCCTTCGCCTTTGTCTTTGCCGCCGCCTCTGGACGCAGCAGACAAGACTCTCCCAGCCAACCGGCTAAATGGTAACGACTGAATATAAACTGTTCCTGGGCCTCTTAATTTGGCAAAGAAAAGGCCTTCGCCACCAAATATTGTGTTTTTTATTCCTCCAACGAATTCGATATCGTAATCTACGGTATGATCAAATCCAACGATGCAGCCAGTGTCTACCATAAGCTCCTCGCCCGGAACAAGCTCCTTTTTGCAAGTGGTCCCGCCGGCATGTACAAAAGCCATTCCATCACCTTCTAACTTTTGCATAATAAAACCTTCGCCACCAAAAAGCCCTCGACCTAATTTCTTGGAAAATTCGATTCCAATCGACACTCCTTTTGCAGCACATAAAAATGCGTCTTTCTGACAAACGAATTTTCCGCCTATTGCCGATAGATCGATTGCAATAATTTTACCTGGATAAGGCGAAGCAAAACTCACCTTCTTTTTATAATCCTCTTCGTTGTAAAAAGCGGTCATAAATAGAGACTCTCCTGTTAGTAATCGCTTACCAGCACCAAATATCTTACCCATAACCCCAGTATCCTTTTTAGAGCCGTCTCCAAAGATAGTTTCCATTTTAACTCCGGTATCCATCATCATAAAGCTCCCAGCTTCGGCAATAACGCCTTCGTTAGGATCGAGTTCGATTTCTACGTATTGCATCTCTTCTCCATGTATGTGATAATCTATTTCGTGTGCTTCCATTTTTTTTGGTTTTAATATATAGGTAGCAAAAAGAATAATTTGTTACAATTGCAAATTCA
>QIIH01000444.1 GCA_003229235.1 Flavobacteriales bacterium
AATCTGAGTTAAAAATGCACTCTTTGCTATTAATAGATTGTTCGTTTATAATGCTTTTAAATGTATGGGTGATTACGGGCAATGAATACGGGTTAAAGTAATTGTTGCTGTAAAAACTGCTCATGGCAACAAAAAAACGATGCTTAGCGATTCCTCCAAAAAGACCATAGGCAGCTCTGCCAGGCACCTCAAAGCCAGTAAAAAATTGTAGCGTTAAAAGCGAGTCTAACGGTTGTACAACCAGCATATCTGTGTCTAAATACATTCCACCGTATTCTGCCAATGCCTGAGCTCGTATACAATCGGCAACAAAAGCGAATTGCTTTTTTGCATAAGCTTGCTTATAAAAACGGTTTTGAAATTTAGCCGAATTATCTTCGGTCCACTCGATAAACTCATAATCTGGACAAAACTCTTTCCAGCTATCCATACAGCGCAATGCAATTTGGTTTTTTGCCTTTGGACCAAACCAACAGTGATGGATAATTTTTGGAATCATACGTCGCTTATATGTCTTTTAGTTTTTTGCCTTTGGTAAGGAAAAGCAACATTCTGAGCCAAGCCGAATTCAACTTCTGTAAAAACTTAGATCCTTCGAGCTCTTTTAATAATTTAAACCGATTGCTTTGCAACAATTCGTGATTTGTTTTACTCTCAAGTAAAAACTTATAAGGCCCTTCTAAAATGCTTTTTCGTTCTGCTCTTCTAATAAATGTTCCATTCGCTGTTGCACTTATACCATCCAAATAGTACTGTGTGATTGTCTGGTGTATTGCTAGATACGAAGCTTCTGCCCGCAATAGCACATCTAAAAAGAACTTCCAATCGGCTGCAATTTTAAGGCTCTCGTCGTATAACCCTATTGATTCAAAAAGGGCTCTTTTAATAAAAACAGCTTGATGTGCTAAGGTATCTTGAAGCATATAACCAAGTGAAATTGAGTCGGGATGCTGTTTTATATAATCCTTGCCTTGACCAGTAACCGCGATGTCAAAACATACCAAATCTTGATTATTTAATTGTTTAACGGCCAAAGTAAGACTTTGATTGTCATAAAAATGATCACCACTGTTCAAGAAAATTATATAATCGCCAGTTGCAAGCTTTATCCCCTTATTCATGGCATTATACACCCCAATATCTGGCTCAATTAGTACTTTAGTAATTAGGTTCCCAGCGCTTTTTATAACGTCTATACTACCATCTGTAGAATTGCCATCAATAACAACAAATTCGAACTCTTGGTATGCTTGATTCGCTATGCTATCGAAGGTTCTACGCAGACCAGAGCAGTTATTGAGATTAACTGTAATTATCGAAATTTTAGGCATTAAATTCCGTGGGTTTTAATTTTAGAATTATATTGCAATAACGACTAAAACGGTCGTGAGCGTCTTTGTAAATATAGCCTATTATGCCCAATTTTAAAGTGCTTTTAAAAGGTGAATACCCGAATTAATGATCTCTAAGGAAAAACAATTTATTTTTATTCACAATTTCAAAACGGGTGGTACTAGCATCGAAAAAAAACTCGGGCATTTTGAAAACTTAGAAGTAGATGTACAGGATCACAGAACCTTACGCGATATTCAAACACTTACAGAAAGGTCAAAATTTTTAAAGCTCACGCTGTATGCATTAAAAAAAGGCAAACTTCAGGCGGTTTCAAAGCATTTAAAGGCAGCCTTTAAGCCAGAACTAACAGCATCTCAATTTAATCAATATTACAAGTTCACCTTTGTGCGAAATTCGTGGGCACGTCTTTATTCTTGGTATTATAATATCTTAAAGGATGACAGACTGCGCGACGTTTTTGGGATAGAATCGAAAGACTATTCATTTGAAGATTTTATTTCAAACAATTTTGATCATACAAAGTTCTCTCAGCTAAATTATATTAAAGATAAGAGCGGAATGGTAAATATGGACTTTATTGGGAGGTTCGAAAATTTGCAAGAGGATTTTACTAAAGTTTGCAATCACTTAAATATTGAAGATTCCCAATTACCTAAACTTTTGCATACCAAATACGACTCGTACACGATTCATTATACCCTTAAAACTAGGGAATTGGTGTACAATCTTTATAAAGAAGAAATCGATTATTTTGGTTTTAAATTTGGGGAATAAATTTAATTAGTCAATTGAATTAGGGCGGCCAAAGACACCTTTCTGAATTTTATAATAGCACTCTTTTATTGCTTTAATTTTAGGCAAGAACATAATCTTGCGCAAAAATTTTAACCAGAATATCGTCATTTTAGCCTTTAATGGTAGTTGTTTTTGATTTTGGAGAACTGCTTGATTGGCTTGAGCTATATAGCTGGTCGTATCTTCTGATTTTTGCCCATCACGCCTTCTAAAGGCCGACAACTCCTGTCTGGTAAAATAAAGCTTTGCAAATCTAAAAAAACGCATCCAAAGGTCAAAATCACCAGCCAGACTATAGTCTAAGTTTAAAGCTCCACCTGCCTCTTCCCAAAGGGATCTTCTCCAAAAGGTAGATTCCTGCTGAATAAACGAAAAATTCCTTGCATGATTGTGCAGATAAAAAAAGTAGGGATTATAAATCTGTGCATCCTGTCCCTGCCAAATAACCTCATCTTTCTCATTAATTAGTGTAGGATAGCCCATTAACCATTCAACTTTTGGATGGGCATTAAAGAGTTTGGCTACCTTAAACAGAGAACGATCGCTATGTGTATCGTCAGAATTTATCCAGCACATGATATCTCCAGAACTACGAGCAAATCCCTTGTTAATGGCATCGTACATTCCTCGATCCTTTTCGGACACCCAATAATTTAACTGAGTTTCGTATTTTTTAATAATTTCAACAGAAATATCTGTACTCCCACCATCTATAATAATATATTCTAAATTAGGATAGCCTTGATTGAGAATAGAGCAAATAGTTCGCTCAATAAATTCACCTTGGTTAAAATTAGGTGTTACTACCGTTATTTTTGGATAGTTAGCTATGCTATTTTTTTGAGTTGTGTCCAAATGCAAATTATTTGCTTTTCTAGTTTAGAATTTTTGAAAATAATTCTTTATAACGCTTTGCCTGTACAGAAAGCACATACTTTTTAACAGCATTATTTCGTATAGTATTAGGGTCAAAGACCAATGGATTTTCAAGGAATCTATCTATCGTAGATCGCAGCGCATCTACGCTTAATTTACTACATAAATAACCATTCTCTCCCGGCTGAATCATATCAACAATTCCCCCTGTTGGGAATCCTATAACAGGGGTTCCACACATAAGAGATTCTAGAACCGTATTAGGTAGATTGTCCATTAATGAGGGTATGATAAAGGCATCGGCGGCGGCATAGGCCTTGCTCATTGTTATTGGATCTTCAATCCTTCCTAATTGAAATACTGGATTGGTACTCGACATAGCGCTACCATGTAATCCAACCGAACACAATAACACGCGAGGGTCGTCTAAACCCGCCAAAGCTCGCTCTAGGTAAACAAAACCTTTTCGTTGATTGTCTATCGATTCTGCAACGAATAACAAGACAATTTTATCTGCTGGTATATTTAATTCTTTTCTAACCTCATCTTTAGAATATGGCATAAAAGTGTTACTATCCAAACCATAGGCAATGTGTTGAATCCTTCGATTTTTAAAAACCTTGCTCTGTTTTGCTTCTCCAGTTAGCCATAGTGAAGGTGCTACAACAGTAAGGTTCTTAACCTGTGCTATTGCTTTTTCTTTTAACGAATAAATAGTCTGCATGGTTTGAACCTCTAAGGCCGTTAATTCACGTTTTATAGGAATCCCACTATCGCTAATACCTGAATATTCTTCATTAAAATGATCGCCTCCAGAAAAAGGATTCATATCATGTAGCGTCCACACAATTGGCTTAGTGTTCTTTCCAAAAAAATCAGAATAATTAATAAAACCCGCTACCCAATGTAAATTGACAATGTCTGCCTCTTGATAATAAAATGAATTAGTAATATCGTATGAACTTTCTGGAAAACTAAACATTTCTAGACCTTTTGAGCGCTGCTGCAAATATTCTCTTCTTTTGGTCTCAACTTTGTCTTGTATATTGTCATTGCGATTAATTCCAAGGGTATTACATAGTTTAGCAATAGCCCTTTGCCAACGCGTTTTTCGCACATATGGTGTTTTATAAACAAACGTTTGAGGGATTTCTCGATATTGTTCTAACACCAAAAGTTTAGAATCAACTCCTTGTTGCAACAAGCCTAAATGCAATCGCACACAGGAATTTGCAGCACCGCCACTATCGGTTGTATTTACAATGAGTATTTTCATTTAATTAGCGTTATCACTCCATTACTAATTTTTAATTATCCAAACAAGCTTTCGAGTCGCTTCCAACTCGAGAGCAATTTTTGATAAGGTCTGGCAAGATCATTATATATTTTACCCGCTCCATGATCTTGTTCAAAACGATTTAAAGCCTCTGGTATCCAATAAAAACGTTTTCTGAATCGCAAACGATCCAAGCTGGTACTCTCCATATAAATCAGCTCAAAAAACTCAGTAAACATAGCGATATCCTTGGTCTCATCTTTTACAGCCCTTGACGAATCTTGATGAAATCTAAAAAAATTTAACCGCTTTGCGGAATAAGCAATGTCACCATGTTTTAACAACTGCAACCAAAAATACCAATCTCCACAATAATTATAATCTGTTTTAAAAAACTCTGATCTTACTGCAGCTTTTCTGAACAGTACCGCGCTTGCATTTGGAATAGTGTTTTTAAAACGTAAATACCTCTTGATTTCATTAGCTCCTGAGTTTCTATAATCACTGTACCAACGCTTCCTGTTCAAAGGGTCGGGATTTTCATTTAGGCCTAACAAATTTCCTTCTTGATCTACATTGGTAGATCCTACATATGCCAATACTGTTTTATCAGTAATCAAAGCTACAAGCGTTTCTAAAAAGCTTGATTCGCAATAATCGTCACTTTCTGCAATCCAAATAAACTTGCCTTTTGCTAAATCAATTCCACGCTGCCATTGAGCAAAAGGGCTTCCTGAATTTTCTGTATTAATAACCGAATGCAAAACTTTTGGGTTCGCAGCATATTGTGCAATCAAAGAGGCGCTCTGATCGGTCGAAGCATCATCTAATAGTATTATCTCGAAGTTTTGGTAAGTTTGATTCACTATACTCTCCCAACGTTGTTGTAAATAGTTGTTGTGATTGTAATTGGGTAATATGACAGAAACAAGAAGATCGCTCATGCCCTATAGATAAGAATTTAAAGCTGCTTTTGTGGCTTCTAGATATTGCCGCCCATACTTTTTACACGGCTCAAGATAATTACCTTCTGCCCATTCGTTCATGGCATTGATAAATATAAAATTCTCTTGATCCGAAAAAGGCTCAAACTTGGTAACGGTAGTTTTTAACCAATCTTGATATACTGTTGGACTAGCACCCATGGCTACAAAACCATTGATCCCTTTTCTGGCAGAATTATCCCAAGACGGAGTGACACATCGAAAAAGTTTTTCGTTGGATATGTCTCTATTTATACATTCCTGAACCCCTTTATTAAAATCACGATAGTTTACGGGAGCTTGCTTTTTGACAAAGAGTCCTTTTTTAGGTTCCTTCTTTTTTAAAGGATGTTTTATGACCACATGAGGTGAGAATTCTACCGAGGCGTCAAAATTAATTGCCTTAGCATCAACTTTTTTATTAAAACTCTCGGTAACACAGAGATACAAATCTTTAAAGCCAAACTCCTCTTGCGCTATACGACGCCATGTACGTGCCGTTTGAGCTATATCAGGAAACAAGTCTTGCCTATACACCATAAATACAGGGCAACCGTTCACCTTTATATAACGCTCGTCAGAAAACACATACTCGCATAACCATCGCATATGATCCATATCATCCTGCTCGCAATAGTTTTGTTCAATTAAAATCTCCTGATCTAGCCCATCCCAGCGTCTGGTCCAATTTTCATTGGCCCAGCAGAGCATAAAAGGCATCTTTGGTTCTTTTAATTGTAAGATTTGATCTAATGGTTGATTCAAAAGTCGCTTGCCATTAAACCAATAGTGATAATAGCAAAAACCATGAATTCCGTGTTCTTGGGCAATTTGTGCTTGTGCTTGTCTAGTCTCGGGCAAACGCAAATCGTAATACCCTAAATCTGTCGGTAATTTGGGTTGGTAATGCCCCTCAAACAATGGTTTAGCTTTGCCAACATTGGTCCATTCTGTGAAGCCCTTCCCCCACCATAAATCATTTTCCAGAATGGGGTGAAATTGCGGCAATACGAAGGCAATGGCTCTAACTTTTTTCATGAAGGGGTTTTCTTTGAACGATAATTTCTATATACTCGGCTTGAATTCCTAACGACAAATCATTTATATACTCGATATTACATTCTGCACCAGTATGCTGGGTTATAAAATCTACTATATCAAAACCCCAATGCATCGTAACTGGTGACCCTTTCTCGTCTACCGGATTGCCATGCCATTCCGGTTCGAATAAAAACTCAGGCAATCCATCAAGACCCTTATTTGCCCATCTTTGTGTGGGTTTGTGCTTATTAATAATTGGAACAGAAAATATATGCGCTCCACCCGGTTTTAGGGTTCTGTAAATCTCCTTAAATGCTTTGTCTGGTTCGTAAATATGCTCCATGACATCAGAGGTAATTACCAAGTCAAAAGATTGGTCGTCAAAAGACTGATCTTCTAGATCGATGTGGGCAATACCATTAACAACATCCCCTTTTTTGTTTCCTAGAAAATATTGAGACTCCAGATAGTTTTTCCCTTCTTCCTTTAACTTTAAGCTATGACCACGCTCCCCTGGTGAAGACTCATGAATAGCTAGATCTCTCCATTGCGGATATGTGATTTCTATGGTATGCATTAAGGCCCTTTCTCGCGGAATACTATTACAGCTATTACACAAAAAGTAATCGCGCAACCACGGGTTTTTAGCCACAAAACTCACCTTATTATCACAACAAGGACAATATCCTTTTTGCTTAAAAAAGTAAGTGCCTACCCTGTTTTCGTACAGGTGAATTACTTTTTTTTTGAGATAATTTTTAATCGCTTTTATCATAACAAATCTATGCTCAACGCCTTAAGCTTTGATTCAATTTTGGTGATTCTGTAACTCAAATAAAAATACGTGTCACTTACATTCTTCTTTTTAGGCTTCATTAAAGAACCATCGATCAAGATATTAATATCGACAAAATCTAAATCCAAAGTTAGTTTATTATTCAAATATACTAGTACTTGTTCAGATTGCCCTTTGATTTGGTCAATGCCCATAATAGCAGAAGTCTCTTGATGCTTCTCGAAATATTGTATTGCCAGAAGGTTGTAAAAACGCCACACTTGGTATGCCTGCGCTTTTGTAATTTTAAAATACGGATGAGTTGCTTTTTTACTTCGCCGTATTAATGAATCAACAACCTCATGAGCTGGACGCCAAACAAAAATTGTTTTCATCTTAGGTAATACATCTAGCCATTGCTCTAAAAAAAGTATAGTTCTTGGGTCTTTCCAGCCCCAATTGTCAATATTTTTTCTTGCATCTATTAGCTCATTTGCACGATGTTTGAATGTACTTGAATCATACTGCTTGAGCTTTTTGTAAATAATCCAACCACAACTACTAGGATCTAGCGCGAGCATGCGTTCTGAGTGAAAATCTACAAAATCTTTGTCTTCAAAATGCCCATGCGGATTCCCTACTGCAGCATTGATAAGATCTCCATTGTCAATTTGTAAGCCACATTGCTGGAGCCAACTGGCGGTAAGAGAGGTTCCAGATCTATGCATGCCCGTTATGCAAACTACATTACTCATTAGCTCAAGAATCGTTTAAACCAAGACAGATTTTTAAAAATCGCTTTTACATAATAAACATCGGTCCTTGAATTGTGAATGTTTCGCTGAACCTCTTCGCTATCTATAATAAATCCTGCCCTTTTAAGCTCTTTTTTAAAGGTTTTGATAGTCCCGTGTTCTTTGTGTGGCTCTACTTGTATATTTTCAGATAAATTCCAAAACAAATCCGTGTTGGGAACCAAATCGATTGTCAGTAGCAAGACGCCATCTTCCTTGAGTAGTTTGGCTGCATTATTTATGACTTTCATTCTATTAACACGGGGAATATGCTCGATAACAGAAATAGAATAAACTACATCTAAAGAATCGGCATTTTTAAAAGTCAAAAAATCTACATTATATGATTCGATCTTAGCATCTACAATGGAATAGTCTAAAAAGCCCCATTCGTTCCAATCACTCTTTTGTTGTTCTAAGCGTTGCGTTGGGTGAGAATCGACGGTAATTACTTTTAATCCCTGTTGTGTTAAACATATAGGTAAGGGACACACTCCAGCGCCAATGTCTAATACTTTGCCTTGGGTTTTACCTTCTAATTGCTGGAGCAACCAGCTATACTCAAAGACTCTTGGATAATGCGCGGTATAAAACCCAAGTTCTTTACGAGAAACATCTACTAAATACTGCAACAAATCGGGCCTTGAAACCTGTGAATATGCCAAATTGAGTTCTTCTGAATCGATATCTCGCTCGTGTGTCTTCTCATGTTTTGTAGCAACAACAACAGATACATCACGATAACTTCCCATAATTCCGATTTCATTAAACTTATTATAGGCATTAATCTCTTCAAAAATACTATTGTAAAAATAGGTTATACTCGACCTAAAATCTGGCGAACTGTTGTAAGCCCCTACAATTAAACGATTATTAGTTTTGTTAACCATAGCTGCAACCATCGCTTTAAAATCTTTCTCAGCACTTTGATGAATTAACACATCATAGCACATTACAACATCTGCATTCGAAATTTGAGCATCTGTTATTTTAGCCACTTTAAACTGCCAGTCTGGTCGCTTTTGAGCGCAAATTTTTACAGACTCCTGAGATAAATCGAGCCCTAAGTAGTTTTTAAAGGCAAAATCCTTTGTCAATTCTAAATCGCCACAACCTACGTCTACAAAAGAACTTAGTGCTAGCCCGTAAGTGCTGTACTTTATAAGCTGTTTTTTATACGACAAAATCTCGCCTCTGGACCCTACTCCACTCCCCAATTCTGGGTAACGGGCATAGCGTAAATCCCAAAACATACTATTGTTTAAAGAAACTTCTAAGCTTTTACCTATCATATCGTTAATTGTATCGATAACGGCATCAACCTTAGGTAACCCAACACGTTTAAGTCGCATATGTTCGTCTAGCAAGTCGTGATAGTGAATCAATACTGGCGAAACATCCGGCAAGAGTTGAGCCGATACGTGTGATGGAAAATTATAATCTATTGGCAACGGACTCACATCTATTTGCAGTTCGCGCATGGCTAATGCAAATCCGATCTGATCTGCATGCTTTTTAAAAGGTTCTGTAAACAATTCAGCCTTTTCTATGCACCATATAGCTTTTTGCTTCCATTGAGGTGCTAGTTTCTTTAAAAATCGAGACTCGATTACATAAAGACCTCCATTGCAGTTGTTCTGCTCGGTTTGCGAATCTTCGCCGAGTGGGAAAGAAGCAGCTACCCCATGAAAGTCTAGTCCAGCTTCTTTAAAAATCGATATAAGAATCGTACTTGGTGGGCTTGGGAAATCTACAATCTTGGCATATGCTTTGGCATTACCGACAACCTTTAAAGGACTCGCTAAGGCTGTATCACAATCCATCAGACAAACATAATTGTAGTTGTCTTTATGTATAAATGTATCAAGCTGAACCAGTTTATTACAGTATTTATTGCGCTCGTCAAAAGTGATACACATAACTATTTGCACTCCAACCGATTGTAAAAACTCATGATAAGCCTCTGGCAATTGTCCAATGATATGTACAAAAATACAATCTGGTGTAACATCTTGATGCAGCAAGCTTTGAATCCATATATACTGTTGGGCCGCCATTAGGGGCGTGTATTCTAGGACGCTGGAGTAATATATCTTCATTTTGAATTATTAGATTGATTCTTCCAAATTGATTCAGCTAAAGTATTAATCTGATCCTTTGTTAAATCTGACTGCACTCTACTTTCTGTATATATTTTTGAATCTTCGTTATCGAACCAAGAAGTGTTTCCATCAAAAAACAAATCGGAGATATCTTTGTTATGCTGGTAGTAATCGTGCATTAATTTACGAGCACTTTTAATAGATATCGATGGTGAATAAACTGGACTCTCGATTTGAGATTCTACAATAGAAACCAAATCGTTATTTTTTTGAGATGTTGATTTATCAATTCCCCTTAAATTTAACACTTTCATTATTTCTAACCCTTGCAAACTAAGTCTAGGATTTGATTTTTTTGAAAACGAGAAATTAGTGTTCATTTTTACGCCAATCGTTGAACAGAAATCTTCTCTTAAGTGCATGCTATCGTATGCCTTAACAATTAAACTACCTTTTCCAAAGACGTTTAAAAAATGAGCTAATACACCTTGAAAATCAAACAAGTATGTTTTTTCGGCTATAAACTTTTCGATAGATTTTGAATAGAGTGAGTGAAAATTATGTGTTTTTATATACTGATTATATTGAGAATCGGCATATTCGTCCTGCCTTCTCACAAAAGCAACTATTTTAAACTCCGCCGAAACATCGCTCATTAATTTTTTAAATTGTGTAACTACTGATTTGTCAAGAAAATGATTTGTTGCAAGCAGCGCAAAGGCTTCGCTAGAAATAACAATCTTACTTTCCTTGCAGGTGCGAATTTCGTCCACTAATTCTAGGTAAAGCAATTCTCTTGTTACAGGCAAGGTATGATGAATATAGGGCGGAATTTGATCCATCAGGCAAAAAGCCAGATAATTCATTGCCTTATGATTAACTTCAGAAAATCTGACATCTTGTTTTTTAAGAATATCGTTGTTATCTATTAAAAAATGTTGAATCGCAGTCGTGCCCGTTTTCATAAAACCGATATGAACAAAAACCGTTTTTTTATTCTTTTTTCGATTTTTAAATAGTATCATCCTCGTTTAGTTTTGTCTCTTTCCAACTCCCTAAAAACTGTACAGGTCCTACGGCCGTTGTCACACCTATAATCTTTACAATTCCAATATTAGTATTGTGGTAGTAAATTTTTCCTCGACTACCAGATGCAAGTACTTCGTTTAAAGAAACCGAAATTATATAATTACCTGCCCCTAAATTCAACTTTTCAATCTCCGACGAAATAACAACACTACCCGTCTTATTAAAAGTGATTCCTTCTATATATGAGAATAAATTGGCAACGATTTTTGTTTCTGAATCTATAAATGCATAGCTAACAAAATAGTTCGAAACTGTTTCTTTTACAGCTAAGGATAGCTTTAAGCTAATGGCACTATTAAAACTTAAATCGACGACCTCTAATGGATTGCAATCATTGATTTTAAAATCAACTAAGTCTATATCCATATTCCCAGAAATGATTCGATCTCCAGTTAGATCACCTACCGCATTATAATACAAATCAAAGCCGTCAGAAATGTTCGGGGTGTCAATTAACAATTTACCAGATTCCATCATAATAACTCTATTACAAGTTCTGGCTATTTGAGGCATATTATGAGAAACTATTATTGTGGTACAAGTTGGAAGCATTTTACCAATTTTATTTAGGCATTTTGCTCTAAACCCAATATCTCCTACCGCCAAAACCTCATCAATGATCAAAATATCTGGCTCCATTTGAGCCGCAACAGCAAATCCAAGGCGCACCTTCATACCAGAACTATAGTGCTGTACGGGCATGTCGATAAATTCTTTTAGCTCGGCAAACTCGATAATGGCATCTAGCTTTTTACTAATTTCACTTTTGTTAAACCCTAAAACAGCACCATTATTATAAATATTTTCTCGGCCTGTTAATATAGGATTAAATCCTGCTCCAAGCTCAATAAGGGCACCAACCCGTCCATGCATGGTTATGTAACCTTGGTCTGGTCTAATTAAACCATTAAGCATTTTTAATAAGGTAGATTTTCCCGCCCCATTGTGTCCAATAAGCCCGAGACATTCACCTCTCCTAAGCTCAAAACTTACATCTTTTACTGCCCAAAATTCTTTGGGCCTCAGGCTGCTTGAGTCTCCCTTTTTAAACACATTAGTAAATAAATCTTGCAAACCGTACTTTAAGCCCGTTTTAAGGTCTTTGCAGAATTTTTTAGAAACCTGATCTACCGATATTAAAACTTCTCCCTTTTCCATATCTATGCACTACTGCGTTCTACAATGATTGGTATTGACACTCGATAAAAAATTAGTGCCAGTAAAAAAAGTGGTACACAACAACCCAAAACAATTAGATAATAATTTAGATTGTTGCCTGGAGTTCCTACCAACGTATCTCTTGCCATAAGAATTATTGGTGTAAATGGATTAACATCCATAATGGTTTTCATAAGTCCTTCTGTCGGAACTGTATATACCACAG
>QIIH01000329.1 GCA_003229235.1 Flavobacteriales bacterium
ATTACAGAAGCCTCACTAGGAATCGAATATACTTTTTGGGAATTTAGTATGTATTCTGGCAAACCCGCGCATGCTCCATATTTGTATACTGGGCTTACTGTATTTCAATTCGACGCGCTATTTAAGCCACGTAACTTGAACGAAATTAGAAAGTATGATACCGATTATGCCTTGGCCATCCCGATGGTTGTTGGATACAAAGCTACAGTAGGTCAAAAAATGATTTTAGCGTTCGAAATTGGGGCTCGATATGCTTTTACAGACGGACTAGACGGCAGCAATCCTAGTAAAGGGCATCGTGAAGACAGAGCAAATTTAAAATTTGGTAATATTAATAGCGACGATTGGTACGTTTTTACCAATATGACTCTTACCTTTGCTTTTGGCCGAAAACCCTGTTATTGTAACTTTTAAAATGGCGCATTTAGACCAAATAGATCCGAAAAAACTACCTCACCATGTTGCAATTATCATGGATGGTAACGGGCGATGGGCTAAAAAACAAGGTTTATTCAGATCCAAAGGTCACGAAAGTGGCACCAAAGCCGTTCGTGATGTAATTGAAGCTACAGCAGAAATAGGCATTCCGTTTTTGACCTTATACGCCTTCTCAACAGAAAATTGGAACCGGCCTAAACTCGAAGTTCAAACCTTAATGCGTTTGTTGGTTTCTAGCCTAAAAAAAGAACTTCCTACACTTCATAAAAACAATATTAAGCTCAATGCAATTGGGGCATTAGAAGATTTGCCTAAAAAAGCACAAATTGAACTTCGCGACGTAATCGAAGACACAAAAAACAACGATCGTCTCACGCTAACTTTAGCCCTTAGTTATGGCGCTAGAGAGGAAATCACAAAAACTATTAAAGAAATAAGTTCTAAAGTTAAAAATAATATAATTTCGATAGAAAATATTGACGAATCGATTATAAATGAGCATCTTTACACGCTTAATTTACCAGATGTAGATTTGTTGATCCGCACTAGCGGAGAGCAGAGAATTAGCAACTTTTTACTTTGGCAAATTGCATACGCCGAATTATATTTTACAGAGGTACTTTGGCCCGATTTTAGAAAGACAGACTTATATGAAGCTATTCTCAATTTTCAAAACAGAGAACGCAGATTTGGAAAAACCAGTGAACAACTCAACTAATTCAATCTCATTGAATCTTTATAGAACAATACTACTCGCAATCTCCCTAATTTTTATCAGCGTTAGTGCCTCAGGACAGCAAAGAGAAATTGATAGCGATATTAAGTATACCATTGGAAAGATTGAAATTTCTGGCTTAAATAGTTTTAACGAACAAACCGTACTTACTTTTACTGGCCTTAAACCAGGAGAGCGCGTATATGTTCCCGGGCAACGTTTAAGTGATGTTATCTCAAAACTTTGGGAGCAAAAGCTATTTAGTGACATCAATATTTATGTTATTAATATCGAGGGGGACACAGTTGATCTTGAAATTAATATAACAGAACTCCCGACGCTAAATTCTATTACCATTACAGGAATTAAAGAGCGTAAAACAAAAGACATCCTTAACGACAACGATCTTAGAAAAGGAGTTAAAATAACCAAAAACCTTATTACCACAACCAAAAATCACATCATTAACAAATACCGAGATGAGGGGTTTTTAAATACTCAAGTTCTTATTAGAACAACACCTGTTACCGATTCTATTACTGGCTTAGTAACACTCCAGGATATGTCTATTGCAATCAACAAGGGTGAAAAGGTAAAAATTGATGAGATTGTTTTTAATGGTAATACAGCGCTGAGCGATAAAAAGCTTCGCAAAGCCATGAAAAACACTAAAAAGAGAATGAAAGTTCGCTTCTGGAAGCGTTCAAAATTTATTGAAGGCGACTATGCCGAAGACAAAATTAACATTGTAAACAAGTATAAAGAGAGTGGATTCCGTGATGCGCGAATTGTTAGTGATAGTATTATTATCAAAGACGACGAGACCATTTCTTTACAGTTAAACGTCGAGGAAGGAGACAAATATTACTTTGGCGATATTAACTTTATTGGAAACAGTGTTTATACAGACGAACAATTGCGTCAAGTATTAGGCATCGCCAAGGGAGATACGTATAACGGTGTTCTTTTAGAAGAGCGAATCGCAAACCAAAAAGACCCTGAAGCATTAGATCTTACTAATACATATCAAAATAACGGTTATTTATTTTCTAGAATTAATCCTGTTGAAGTAAATGTAAACGACAACATCATCGATTTTGAAATTAGAATTATCGAAGGAAAACTAGCCTACTTCGATCACATTACAGTTGTAGGTAACGATCGTACTAACGACCATGTAGTTTACCGAGAGTTACGAACTCGCCCAGGGCAAAAATACTCTAAGGCCAATGTTGTGCGTACGGTTCGCGAACTAGGACAATTGGGATATTTTGACCCAGAACAGATTTCGCCAAACTTCAAAAACGTAGAACCTGGTTCAGGGACTTTAGACATAGAATATGCAGTAGTCGAGAAAGGTTCTAGCCAGATAGAACTTCAAGGTGGCTATGGTGGCGGTGGCTTTGTTGGAACCGTTGGTCTTTCGTTTAACAATTTTTCTGTTCGCAACTTATTAAAAGGTGAGGCATATAAGCCATTACCAATGGGAGATGGTCAAACGCTAGCATTAAGAGCTCAGGCCAGTACTTTTTTTCAGACTTATAGCCTTTCGTTTATTGAGCCGTGGTTAGGCGGCAAAAAGCCAGTTCAGTTTAGCGCCTCTTTTTCTCATACAGTTCAATTCTTTTTCGACTTTAGAACTCGTGAAGCAGATAGGTCTAGAAAATTTTTAATCACCGGAGGGTCTTTGGGAGTTGCAAAAAAATTAAAATGGCCAGACGATTACTTCCAAATTTCACACGCGATAAGTTTCCAACATTTTAATTTAAAGAATTATAATACAGGTCTCTTCACTTTTGGAGACGGTTTCTCTAACAACTTAGCCTATACCATTGGGCTTGTACGAGACAATACAACGGTTAACCCAATCTACCCTATGGGTGGGTCGCAGTTTGCGATTACTGCAAAACTTACGCCGCCATGGTCACTCTTTAGTGGAACCGATTTTGCTACTTTGGGAGACGATCCTGAGTTTCAGGACAATGCTGGAAATCCAGATCCGGCCAAAATTGACCAAGAACGCTTTAAGTGGTTGGAGTTTTATAAGATTAAATTTAGCGCGACTTGGTATACCCGTGTAATAGACAAATTAGTGCTAAAAACTCATGCAGAGTTTGGGTTTTTAGGAGCATATAATAGCGATAGAGGAGTCCCACCTTTTGAACGATTCTTTTTAGGAGGTGATGGTTTGGGGGCATTTAGTCTAGATGGACGCGAAGTGATTCAACTAAGAGGATATCCTAACCTAGCATTATCTTCTATTGACGGAGATACTCAATACAATAAATTTACGTTAGAACTACGTTACCCGATTAGTTTAAAACAATTGGCAACCATTTATGCGTTAACTTTTATTGAAGCAGGGGATTCATTTAATGGATTTAGAAGTTATAATCCTTTTGTGTTAAATCGTTCTGCTGGCGCAGGAATCCGTATATTTATGCCTGCATTTGGTTTATTAGGGCTCGATTTTGGGTACGGGTTTGACCCTCTTCCTGGAAGAGTAGAACCAAATGGTTGGGAAACACATTTTATAATTGGTCAGCGATTTTAGAGCTTTGGCACGATATTTTCTATTAACAACTAGCACATGAAACTTAAATTATTCATTTTAACAGCTTTCTTACTCATAGGGAATTATGCGCAGGCACAACGCGGAGTAAGAATTGGTTACATCGACATGGAGTATATTCTGGAAAATGTTCCTGAGTACCAAGAAGCAGCTACACAACTTGACGGAAAAGTTCAGCAGTGGAAAAAAGACATCGAAAAACGATTGTCGACGGTAGATCAAATGAAGGTCAATTTAAGTAACGAACGCGTACTTCTCACCAAAGAATTGATCGAAGAGCGTGAAGAAGAAATTCAGATTAAACAAGACGAAGTTTTAGATTATCAACAAAAAAGATTTGGTCCTAATGGCGACCTTGCTATTCAGAGGAGACAGTTGGTACAGCCAGTGCAAGATCAAGTATTTAATATAGTACAAGAAATTGCGAGTGGTAAGAAGTACGACTTTATCTTTGATAAATCTGCAGATATGGTCATGTTGTTTGCAGACCAGCGCAATGATATTAGCGATCAAGTAGTAAGATCTATAAATCGAGCAGCTAAACGTACGCAAGCCACATCAAAAGAAGATAAAAAAGATATTGAACAGCGCGAATCTTTAAGTCTTGAAGAAGACGCAGTAGTAACCGAACGCGAAGTGGCCGCAGAGGTTAAAAAGACAGAACGCGAGGCTTTATTAGCGGCACGACAAAAAACTAGAGACTCCGTAAGAGCAGTTAAAAAAGCTGAATATGATGCAAAACGTGCGCGCCTTTTGGCCGAACGTCAAGCACGTAAAGATTCGACTCTTGCAGCCAGAGAAAAAAAGAGAAATCCCCCTGCCGAAGATGATGGTGACGACGGCGGTGGAATTTAAAATTTATTATTGATCACCTTATAACACTTAAATATTAATATAATTACAATGAAACATTTTAAATCTTTACTAATAGCGTTAATGCTTATTTTTGGTGCTACAAGTTTTGTAAATGCCCAAGATAGTGTAGCGAAGATGGCTCACATCGACACACAACAATTAGTTGAAGCAATGCCTTCTATGATAGCTGCGCAGAATGAGTTAAAGAAGGTGCAACAAACTTACGACACAGAGATTCAGACTATGGCTAAAGAATTGCAAACTAAGATTACGCAATACGACAACGAAGCTGACGCGAAAACGGACGAAGAAAACGGTCGTAGAATCCAAGAAGTTCAAGGAATGCAAAAAAAGATTCAGGAATACCAACAAAATGCTCGTAAAGATCTTCAGGATAAAGAAATTGAGCTAATGCAACCTTTACTGGACCAAGCAAGAACCGCTATTCAAAAAGTGGCTCGCGCTAAAGGATTTCAGTATGTTGTAGATTGTGCTACCGGAAACGGGATGATTCTTTGTGACGGTCCAGATCTTTTGGCCGATGTTAAAACAGAAATGGGTATTTAATTACCTTGTTACATTACTACACTAAACTGTCATCGTTACTCGGTGACAGTTTTTTATTTTTATAAAATGAACAGGCTTGGACCTATAGGCATTTTTGATTCGGGAATTGGCGGAACTTCTATCTGGAAGGAAATTTACGCCCTTATGCCAAACGAAGACACCTTATACCTTGCCGATAGTAAACATGCTCCTTACGGAACCAAGTCCGCAGAGCAAATAATCGAGCTTTGTAAAAAGAATACAGAGTATTTAATCCAACATGGATGCAAAATTATAGTCGTCGCTTGTAATACTGCGACTACCAATGCGATCGAGTATTTAAGAGCTAATTATGAGCTTCCCTTTATTGGTATTGAGCCTGCTATTAAACCTGCCGCACTACAAACAAAAACAAACAACATTGGCATCTTAGCAACGAAGGGAACCCTAAGCAGTGCGCTATTTTCTACCACTCAATCAACTTTTGCCAGCGATGTGAATGTAATCGAAATTGTTGGAGAAGGCTTGGTGCCCTTAATAGAGTCAGGTAATTTAAACAACCCCATTTTAATAGATTTGCTAACAGCTTATTTAAACCCAATGCTTACCGCTAATATTGATTATTTAGTGCTCGGTTGTAGTCATTACCCGTATTTACTGCCTATTATTAAAGAAATTATTCCTTCTCATATAACGGTAGTCGACTCTGGGCTCGCTGTAGCAAAACAAACAAAACACATTTTAGAATCGAACAATCTTCTGAATAATAATAACAATCCTACTTTACGGTTTTTAACGAATGCAGACGATCTTGCTTTAGGCAATGTACTCTTAGATTACAAAGCGAGTATTATAATTGAAAGGATCGATTTTTAAAACAATTTTTATTTTCGATCGTAAAACCAACTGCTGTAGGTAGCATAATTATTAGCAATCCGATTTATTTCTCCTTCTAACATTTCTGGCGAAACATCTTTTACCTTTTTGGCAGGAACTCCAGCAAAAATAGTCCCAGACGGAACACGAGTATTTTTTGTGAGCACTGCTCCCGCAGCAACAATACTTCCAGACTCTACCACACAATCGTCCATTACAATACTCCCCATGCCAATAAGTACATTGTCGTGAATTGTACAACCGTGCACAATTGCGTTATGACCAATAGACACATTATTGCCAATATTTGTAGGTGACTTCTCAAAGGTCGCATGAATCACAGCTCCATCCTGAACGTTTACTTTATTGCCCATTTTAATATAATGAACATCACCTCTAATTACAGCACTAAACCAAACACTGCAAGATTCTCCCATAATAACCTCACCTACAATAGTTGCATTAGGAGCTATATAACAACTCTCAGGAATTTCTGGCGACTTGCCATTTACGGGTAAAATAACCATTTATTTAAAGTATGAAAGTAATTGTGATTTCTTAGAGGCAGATACCATAATCTCCTTACCATTAGACAGAACAACACTACCTCCCTTGCCTTTTTTATATTCGGTGATGGCGTTAACATTCACCAAAAACGATTTATGAACTCTAGCAAAGCCATTCCCCGTTAAGATATCGTCAAAATACTTAAGGGTTTTACTTACCAGTTTCTTTTTATCGCCTACAAAAATATGAGTGTAATTGTCGTCTGCTTGGCAGTACAAAATATTTTCTATTTCTAAAACTTCAAAGCCATTCAGTAACGGAATCGTAATCTTCCCACTTACCTGTTTATTTACAGGCACTAAAACCTGCTCTTGCAAGCTTGCTTCTTTGCTTTTTATTTCTTTAACATGATCTACTGCCTTAATAAGCTCGTCTATGGAGATTGGCTTTAATAAGTAGTAAGAAGCGTGTGCGTTTAAAGCCTCGATGGCGTAATGATCATACGCGGTAACAAAAATAGTTTCGAATTGCCTGTCCCCTACTTTGTCTAATAAATCGAATGCGTTGCCATAAGGCATCTCTACATCAAGAAAAACCAAATCTAGGTCGTTATTTCTAATTAGCACCAAAGCAGCTTCTATCCCATCGGCTTCTCCAACCAAATCTACAGATGGGCAATATTTTGTTATATAAGACCGTAGTATCTCGCGACTGGTTTCTTCGTCCTCTACGATGATGGCTTTTAAATTCATAAGTCTTTTTTTAAAATTAGAGTAACTCTGGTCCCTTCGGTATTTTCGAACACATCACTAACTAAAACATCTACTTTGTCTTTGTACATTTCGTTTAAAATAGCAATACGCTTCTTAATATTACCCATCCCCTTGGAGCGTTGCTTTTTTTGATTTTCTGTCTTGAGCTCCTTCGATTTTAACCTACCTATTCCGTCGTCGACGATTTGAATCTTAACCGTTTCGGCGTCTATCTGATCAAAATAAATATCGAGCCTCCCTTTGGTATTTTTATAACGCAAACCATGCCAGACAGCGTTTTCTATATAGGGCTGTAACAGCATTGGTGGAATCATAAATTCGCTCACCTGCAAGGCTGGGTCTATATGAATTTCATATTCAAATTTATCCTTAAATCTAAAGTGTTCGAGCTTGGTGTAAATAGTGAGTAATTCTAACTCTTTAGATAACGGAATAAAATCTTCGTCACTATTCTCCAATACAGACCGCATTAATCTAGAAAAGTCTGACAGATACTTATTGGCCGTTCGCTCGTCGTTAGTTGCAATAAAACTATTGACCGAATTAAGAGCATTAAAAATAAAGTGAGGATTCATCTGTGTTCTGAGCGACTTTAGTGCTAGTAAATTGTTTGCATACTTTTGTTGCCGCACATTTTTACGCAGTATATAAGCTGTGACTAATAACAATAAGGCCAATGCAATTAAAGAGGCGATAATCCATTGTTGTACTTTGTTGTTAGTTTCGATGAGTTCCTGATTCTCAAAGGCAAGTGTGTAACGACTCTCGTTTAATTGTCGTTGACTCTCTAAGCTTGTAATTCTGTTTTGTTTTAGTGCAATATCCCGACTAAACCTAGCTGCCTGAGAAAGTTCTTGTTCCTTTCTTGAATACAGTTCATCTACCAGATTCACATAAGATTCATAACTATCTGCGGCTTTATCGAAATCGCCTAAGTCTCTATATATTTCTGAAAGTTTTCGGGTTGCATCTTTCTGAACTACTAAATCGTCGTCATTATCGGCTTGAGTGACACTTTTTTCTAGATATGGGATTGCCGCCTGATAATTATCCTGCGCAATTAATGCGTTGGCAATTTTATAGTTTTGTCGCTGCTGACTCAACGCGTCGGCTAATACTACATCCTTATTTATATCTATTGAATCTAATGCACCAAGTGTGGCGGTGCGCAATTCTATTTCTTTATCGTATTCTTTGTTACTACTGTAAAAGTCGGCAACTTTATTTTGCTCGGTTACAGAGCGTGTTTTGTTCTCATTTGCAGCCAATTCTAATGAATTATCGAAATAATCACTTGCCAGATTTGGTGAACCTCCGGCAGCATATGCTTCTCCGATTTTAGAGTTTAAGTTGGTTATTTTAGGAGTTATCAAATGGTCGTTAGCTATAGCAAGTGCATTTTGATAACTCTCTACCGCTTTATCTAACTCGTCAATCGCGATATAAGTGTCACCTAATCCCTCAAAAACCTCTACCCGCTGGTAATTGCTCAAGCCATCTTCGAGCAACGAAGTATACTCCTGTAAGCTCTCTTGATGATTACCGTCCTTCCTGTAAGAAGTGGCTAATTTGATTTTTACCGGAATTCTACTTTGACTTATTAAACTACTCTTATAGTTCTCTACGGCAAGATCAAATTGTTGCCAATAGTCGTTGATATCTCCTAAAAGCTCAAAGGCAGTACTGTTCTGAGTATTTGTTGGTCGCTCTTCTCCTGTAGATTCAAGCGCTTTTGTGATAAACTCAATACTTACTTTGGCATCTTTTTTAAGGTAAAATCGCGCAGAGTCCAGGTACTGTGTAAATACTTCTCTACTATCATCTTTTGACGGAGCGCTGCTATTCTTTCTCTTTCGCGCACTTGTGTTATCCTCCCGTTCACTTCGCTTAGCAAGTATTCTAATAGATTGTTTGTTCTTTATGTCGTAGTAAACTGGCTCAAATAAGTCGCTCTTTATAATCAATTGATCCCCGATTCGGGCTCTAATTCTGAAGTCTCCAGATTTACTGCTAGTCGCATAAGCTCCACCAATAATTTCGATGTTGGCTTTGCTGATGGGTTCCAACAATTCGTCGTCAAAAATTGTTCCACTAAGCATAAAGGTCTGCGCCTCGGCAGCAGCTCGCTGTTGTGCATAAGCTGTCGTGCCCACCACAAAGAAGGCTAGAACAATCGTTATTTTTAAAAACAAACTTTTCACGAGGTAAACATACATACTTTTAACCACTAAATAAAACGCCCGACATCCAATAATGCTGGTCTACAAGCCCCTTTATATACCTACCCTCACAGCCTGTTGCTTTTTACTCATTGAAACGGCCTGTTTACTCATTCCCCATTTTATAAACCGTTTTTCGAACATAAGTTTACCTCATTAATTTAATTAAAAAAATCATGAAGAATATTTTCACTCTAGTACTAATCGCCTTATTTGCCACTACTGGCTCTTGTAAAGGCAAATCAAAAACAGATCCAGTTAGCCTTGTAACAGAGGTCAATGTCAATTCTCCAGTTGTTAAAAAGCACTATATCAAAGTTGCTTTACTTCTGGATACTAGCAATAGTATGGATGGGCTTATCGATCAGGCTAAAGCACAATTATGGGAAATTATAAACGAGCTATCGTATGCACGTTGTAAAAGCGAGCGCCCAGAACTAAAAATCGCGTTGTACGAATATGGCAATGATCGGTTAAACGATAGTAGTGGCTTTATAAGACAAGTGTTAAACTTTACAGGTGACCTAGACGAAATTTCCAAAGAACTTTTTTCGCTTACTACTAACGGTGGAAGCGAATATTGTGGGCAGGTTATTCAGGCCTCCTTAAACGAATTAGAATGGGGCGATGATGCCGACGACCTAAAAATGGTATTTATCGCAGGTAACGAACCTTTTACTCAAGGAAAAATAAGTTATAAAGATGCTGCGGCCAATGCCAAAGAAAAAGATGTTGTTGTAAATACTATCTTCTGTGGCGATTACAATCAAGGTATTGGGTCGTACTGGAAAGATGGTGCCGATCTTACTTATGGAGATTATATGGCAATTAATCACAATCAGCGTACGGTACATATTGCTTCTCCTTATGACGATATAATTCTACAACTTAATTTAAAGCTAAATAAAACTTATGTGCCTTATGGCTCAAAAGGCAGAAGCAGGATGGAAGTACAGTCTTCTCAAGATTCTAATGCGGCCGGACTGAGCAAAGCCAATGCCGTGAGCCGAACAGTAAGTAAGGGTTCTCATTTATACAAAAACTCGAGCTGGGATTTGGTCGATGCCGAGGCAGAAGAAGATTTTAACTATGACAAACTAAATAGGTCAGATTTGCCAGAGGAGCTAAAAGAAAAAAGTACAGGTGAAATCAAAGCTTATGTAGCTAAGAAAAAAGCTACACGCCTGGAAATTCAAAATGAGATACAAAAACTCAACGAAAAGCGACGTGTCTTTATCGCAGAAAACAAAAAGGAGACGGGTTCTAATTTAGAAAGTGCTATGATAGAAGCCCTTAAAAAGCAAGCTAAGAAAAAGAATTATACTTGGGATCAGTAATAAAAAAAGCCCCTTTTAAAGGGGCTTTTTTATATATTATTTTACTAGTTAATTGCTGGACAATTACAGTCGTATTCCTCTCGTCGTTTACCAAAGTCAAATCCTAATGTTAGCTGATGAAAGCCACCATTGTCGAACTTTACATTCCCAATTTGATATGAATACGTATAGGCGAATAAAAATTGGTTGAAGTTTATCCCTATAACTGGGGTAATTAACTGCAACTTTTGGTCACTAACGTCTACTCCATCTAAAAACTCGGCACCATCAAAACTTCTTCTGTAAGATACCCCACCCCATAGCTGTCCAACATCTAGTGTCTTATAAGCCTTAAAGTTTAAATCTATTGCCTTCTCGCCAGTTCTTTCTGTAAGCTGAAACATCGAAGAAGGTTCGAACGACCAATCAGAATTATAGCTTCCGAAAGAATAACCAGCAGATAAGATGTAATTACGTTGATTACTTGACTCAAAATCTTGAGTAAATAAATCTCTGTTTCTAAACACAAGATTCTTTACGGTAAAGTGAGCCGAAAAATCTAAGAAGTTATACGAAGCACCCACATCAACATTAAAATAAGATGTGCTCTGAATAATTCCAGCGATAACTGGATCAAAATCGCTTAAGTCAAAGTTGGTCTCGTCTAACTTAGATTGCACAATACCTGCGCTAAGTCCAAATGATAACTGATTTAAATCAACCGGAGAACGGGAGAACATTATATGGTGTGCGTAGGTTAAATATCCTCCAGTTTGAGAATTAAATCCATTTTTGTCATTAAACAATATAACACCTATGCCCGATTGCTCTCCTACTCTTGCGTTAAACGAAAGGGTTTGCAAGTTTGGTGCCTCATTTTGATCAAACCATTGCTGGCGGGCTGTTAATCTTATTTGATTACTATTAGCTGCTCCGGCCATAGACGGGTGCAGTAAATATAAATTATCGGCAAAGTAGTCATGATAAACAGGAATTCCGTCCTGTGCATTCATGATTCCAGCAATAAGTAGTGCAATTATCGGGGATAATTTTTTCAAGTTCATGCAATTTATCTTTTAAGTGTAAAGTGTCCTCTAAACTCCTTTTCGGTGTCTGCTTCTTCATAGATTACCTGAAACCAGTAATCACTCGATGGCATTGGGCTTCCGTTAT
>QIIH01000193.1 GCA_003229235.1 Flavobacteriales bacterium
ATGAATCTTCCCAATGCGGATGAATATGCAACTGCATACTGTGACCAGCACGAGACATAGTCTGCATTTGTTCTGATATTAAAGCGTAGTGGTTTTTTAGCTCAGGATAATCGTCGACCTGTCTTTTTAAGGCCATTAAATAGCCTGCGTCTACAAAAAGAGTGAGTTTTATGTCAAATGGGTCTAAAATGTCTAAAAGGGCTTGTGTTGGCTTAATAATACACGATTCTACAGTGCCGCTTCTTGAGCCAAAGAACAATTCGTAATCCAATGTAATAGCTATCTTCACTATACTCGATATTTAAAAATGAGCTGAAATGGCAAGGTAGCCAAATAATATAGTATTTGTTTGCCTCGAGATTGAGCTTGCTTCCAAGCTAGGTCTGGTTTTAGGGTAACGTGCTGTTCAGAACGCATGCGGTTTCCCGCAACAATATGCGGCATAGTAAACGAATCTCCTTGGCGGAGTGTATTCTTCACGTGAGTTAAATCAATATTTAAAAACACTCCTAAGTTTGTGAGGGTTTCGTCTGGCTTGGCTATTAAATCTTCGTATTTAAAGCGGTATACTCGCTTTTTACCTAAAAGCAGTTGAGTAAGTACTCCAAAAGAATTGATCAAATTGTAATACACAATACTCGAAAAAGCCGATTTAGGAGTTTGCACATTTTTTTTAAAGGAATTGATAAGTCCGCGTACATCTCGGACCATATATACCAGTTTTAAATCAGAACCAAAGGCCTTAGACAATTGGACTCCTCTACTAATATATTTGGAAGAATCAATATAGTTTACATCGCCGTAAACAGCCGCAATTTGATCAAAAACATCTCGATGAAATTCGGCATAACTAGAATCAGATTTAAATAAGGATTTTAATATTCTACCATGTGATTCGATCCTATTACTATACTCCCGAAAAGCCATAAGTTGCTCGTTGGAATACTTCAATTGAAGCGAAGCTATAATCTTACCCCAAAACTCGCAATCCTCCAATTTAGCACCACAAGAACATGGCTTTTGATCAATTATGTAGTCCAAAAACTGATGCATTTCACCAAGTGCAATTACCTTATCACCATTGCCTAAAAGTGTAGTAACTAACGTTGTTCCACTACGGCCGGTGCCCATCAGATATATGATCTTCATCCCTTTGGTTTCTGTGGTTCAACAAAATAAATCCTACTACAATGCTCAAATACTTAACCCCTAACGCCCGCTCTAGCAGGCTTTCGGTTAGCATGGCAATTACAAGAGCGGCGAGCAAAAGCAAATACACAAAATTTCGATTCTTTATAACTAGCTTGAAAGCTAATAAAAGTGCGAATACAAAAATACTCAAGCCAACAATGCCATAAGTGCTTAAATACTCAACAAACTGGTTGTGAGCATTATAATTGTTGTCATGAGCTGTTTGTTGGCCAAGTTTTAAATAGGCCTCCATTCTTAATTTATTGTCTGTTCCTGGGCCTGGACCAAAGATTGGTGCTTGTTTAAATACATCAAACGAAGCTTCTAAGCGACCAAAACGCGTATCTTTTGTGAGAGACGCATTTTCTTGAAAGATGTAAAAAAACTTGTCTTTTAAATACGTGGATGGATGGAACAATACCATCAGGATTAGACCTGTAACTGCAACTAAAGATACTAGTTGTAACCATTTAATCTTGCTTTTAATCACATAGATCATTAGCAAGACAAAAGCAACTAAAAGGGCATTACGGGCTACCATCTGAAACAACAGAATAAACAACCCAAAAACAAGCCAAATTCGCCATTTAGGTTTAACAATATCAGAAAAGAGGGTATAGACTATTAGCAAAATTACCAACAAGCCAACATATGCTGGATGTGCATCGAGTGGCTGGGTAAAATTAAAATTCATATACCGCCAACGAAGCAAATAGCTTAGCGGTTGTTCTTCTTTTATCATAGTGCTGACCACCGGATAATAGCAAATGATAGCAAAAAGTAAAATTCCGCCAAGAGCGCCATAATAAAACCACCTCTTTAATTGCTGCTTATCTGCTTTAACGCCAACCCATAAAAAGGCCAGTGGCATAACCACTAGTGGAATTGAACGCACTAGTTCTTTAGTTGCATTGTCCCATTCGCCGTAAAAAAGTCCAAATACGCGGGGCAGAATAAACAACACTGGAATCCAGCCGTATACTCGAAAGTCTCTCCATGAAGTTTTGTTCTTTTGTTTCAAAACAGCGAACAAGCCAAGGGCCACTAAAAGAATCATTGCGATAGTGCTGTATTGGTCTTTAAAGACAAGTGATGCGCCAAGAAGCGCCATCAAACCCGATACAATATATCTAAATTTTGGACTTGTATTTGTCGTCATCTGCTATTTTTAGCTTCTAGTTCGTAGTAATTTTGCCGGCACCCCGCCAACAACACTATAATCTGCTACATCTTTTGTTACCACTGCTCCAGCAGCAATAATCACATGACTTCCTATTGTTACTCCCGCAGTAATTATCACATTGGCACCAATCCAAACATCGTTGCCAACTTCTGTATTTAAATAGTGCTTACCTTGCTTCTGAATCGGAATATCTAGACGATCGCTTTTGTGGTTGCGCGAATAAATTTTTACATCGGGCCCCATAATTACATGATCTCCTAGAGTGACATTAGCCTGAACCATACAGCGAGTTCCTAGCTCCGAATCGTACCCTACGCTGCTATTTGGTGAAATTTCGGCCCTGTTTTTAACACAGAGTTTTTTGCCACAACTACGCAAATAGTTAGTCACCAAAATTTGACGAATTTTTGGAAAAAACAAGGCGTAGGGACGATAATCTTCTGGTGTGTTTTTAAAGAACACCAAGTAAATAAAGTAAAATAGTTTCTTTAACATCGATATTCAATTAATAGTCTTTCGCAAATGGTATCCAGTCGCAGCTCTGGGAACGATTCTTTGGCTTGCTTTGACATGTTTAAGTAACGTTCTTCTTGCATTTCAATTGTTTCTTCTAGTAGATAAAGAAGTTCGTCTGGATTCTCAGCGCTAAACATAAATCCATTTTTGCCAGTGACAACTTGTTCTTTAAACTGAGGAATATCGCTAGTTATTACTGGAGTTCCGCAGTACATGGCCTCTATGGTAACTGTAGGAAAGCCCTCTGATCTAGATGGCAGCACCAAAAACTTTGATTTATTATAAAATCCTCTGAGTTGGTCATGTGTTTGATCAATTTTTATGGTTATTTGGTGTCCTTCTTTAACCAATTGTGCAAACTTCTGTTCGTACTCTGCCCCCTTCCCAACTATACAAAAACGAGTCGTTTTGGGGCTTTGGCGAATAGTTTTATATAAGATATCAATTCCTTTCACATAAAAAAAAGAGCCTACAAATATAAAGTCATATACCTTTACTGGCTCGTTTTCTGGGTAAAACACGCGATTGTCTACACCCACAGGCAATACCAAAATATCTCTAATCTTTAGCTTTTTTTGAACGTTCTCAGCAACATGTTTACCTACAGGAATGGCCAAATCTACTTTTTTAGCCAACTGTCTATAGAGCCATTGATTGCTAGAGTTGACCTGTTTATTAATGTCTCCCCCATGAAAAGTGACAATCAACTTAGTTTTTGGATGCAAGAGTTTGTAAAGCCAAACAAATCCTATTAGCGGCACAAAATAATGCAAATGAACCACTCGGTATTTTTTAAACAAATACGGTATAAACCTAAAAAACAACCGCACATATTTAAGTACGGTCATCAAGGCGCCAGTCAAAGAGCGTTCCATATAAAAAATCTCGATTTGCTCTTGGTCTGTGGTTTGACGCAATAGCTCTTCGTACTGATTTTTTACAAAGATTCCTGAATACTTTTTTTGAGCACTTGGATACATATTCGCTACGATAAGAATTTTACGCATGTCTCTTTTTTGGATTTAACATTACGGCGAAACCCATGGCTAAGGCCAAAGAAAGAAAGCTATTCATCCATAAGGGCGAAATAAATAAGTAAAATATGGTTGCTAACGCAAGAGTGGTATAAATTTCGGTTTTATAATTTTTTTCTCTAAAAAGCGTTCTCACCAAATAAAACAAGAAAAGAAAAAGAAAAATTCCTATAAAGCCAAATTCGCCTAAAATAGAGGCAAAATTGCTGTCGTAAATTCCGTCCATTTTAATAAAAAATGATCTGCCAGAAACTCCGTAATCTTGATAGACAATGCTATCTTCGGATAGCACAGTCCCAAAGGTGGCAGCGCCCGAACCAATTGGGAAGTAATCTGTAGATACCTCGCCAGACAAATAATACATTATTCCACGAATGTAATGGCTGTCCTTTGTAAAAAATAGGCTTACATTTTCGATTGTCTTTTCTACAAAATTGGTCTGGGTTGCTAAGACAATTCCGCTAACAACCATGGCTGTAATAGTCGAAACAATGTAGGCTGGTTTTAATAATTTTTTACGGTAATGAACCAACACAAAAATTAACAATAACATAATCGGAGTCCTGCTGCGAACTGCGATAAAAAACAAAAAAATAAGTGCCGCCCAGAATAAAAACTTGGCGGGTTTGTACTGTTTGAGCTGAGATACAACAATAAAATAAACCAAAATTAAGAGCGACAAGACGTTGGCTTTTATAAAGCCTCCGTATACCACTTTGTCTTTACGTGAGCTAGGAAGCAAGTGTTCTTCTACTTGCATTAAATTATAAAACGTTCCCTTAAGCAGCAATTCCAACCCAAGCCCGATAATACAAAAGATAACAAAAAACCTAAGGATAGATAGCATTTTAAATTTGGGATTTGCGTCTATTAAATAATAAAAGAAGGCAATAAACACAAAGAATTTTAAATGCATTAAGGATTGTATGAGCACTTTTATTCCGTTGGGTTGATTCCCAAAAACAAAAGAGATTAGAAGCATATAGCCTAGTACAATTAACAATGCCAGTACAAATTGATGTATGCGCATGTTCTGCACCGTTTTTAGCAAAACATAGGTGACCGCAAATACATAAAATAGCTCATCAGTAAAGTCGAATAAACTGCTGCGCGTACCCGCATTAAACAAATCCTGAAAAAAAACAACAAACAACAAAAGGCCTATCCATGCTTGCGCCAGTGGTATATTCTTAATGTTTCCTAGGCTCAACTTCATTATTTATAGATGTTTTTTCTGATATAGATAATGCCATAAACCTTCCAAAATACTAGGCTACATGCAGTCGCCACAGCTACACCCGTAAGTCCATACTCTTGAACTAACAACAAATTTAATGTAAAATTGATTCCTAAGGCTACTAACAAAATGTTCTGATAGGCGCGTTGATGCCCTGTCATTTGCAAAATTGACCCGACCGGACCGCAAATTGCATTAAACAATTGACCTACACAAAGCAATAGTAGGGCGACTTCTGCCACAAGAAATTCTGGTCCAAAGAAATTCAATATAAAATCTCGCAGCAATACTATGACTAAAATCGCCCCTGCAGAGACGACAAAATTAACCCAAGTCACCCATTTTACAAGTTGTTTGAACGTAGCCATTTGATTGTCATGAAAGGCCTTTGACAATTTTGGAGCTAGTATAGAATCCAGCGCCTGAAGGGCAAAACCAACCACAGCCGCAATTTTTAAAACCACACTGTAAACCCCAACGTCTTCGCTGCTATTAAAAACCCCGAGAACAATAGTATCTGTCCAACCCAAAAATACAATCATGGTGGCAGAAAACAGCATGGGTAACGAACTTCGAACAAAACTACTCACTTGATAATCTGTGGTTCTAACAACTGGATAAACCCACTTAATTAAATATCTGACAGAAATCAAAAATAAAATAGTTATCGCAACGGTATGAGCAATTACTGTAACTAACGGATCCTTACCAATCACTAAAAGCAATATAGCCATTGTCATGAGTGAGAACATAAAGCGTCCGCCATTAAATAAAAACACATAAATCGTATTAAATCGCAAGCCTCTAAAAATCGCAGCGTGTATTAAGGTGAATGTGTACAAGAAAATACAGGGAGCAGTCCATTGAATATAGATTGACAATCCAGGGTCAGAAAAAAATGAAGCCGCAATGAAATGAGCACTAAAAAAAACAATTGCAGAGAGCAATCCCGAAAGCAACAATAGTTTAGGTGCAAGCTTAAAATAAATACCTCTAGCGTTGTCGATATTGCCAGAAATTGCAAATACTTTTACAAAATGAACGTCAATGCCAAGTCGAGCCAATAACGAGCCAATAATCATAATAGAAAACGCTAAGGAGAGTCTTCCTTGGGTTTCTGATCCAAAATAACGGACTATTAAGTATATAAATAGATAGCCGCTTAAAAAGTTTAAGATGCGAATGGCTAACGCCACGCCTCCTTTTTTAAAGACTTCGGTTAGATCACTTCCAAAATTTACTTTTGCCATAAAGTATCTTTAATCCATAAGGGTGTTCCTATTGCGCCCTTATAAGTTTCTCTATCGTACAAAAACAACTTTATTTGTTTAGGGTTTTTAATTTTGGTCAAGATACTTATTTCAATTCGGTCTGGACGTTCATCTAAAAATGAGGCTCCACGCTCAAAAGCTTCGTTTCTTCTTTTTGCTCGTTGACTCAATTTGTCGAGTTCTGAATCTGAAGGGTAGAGCATTGCACCTAATCTATACTTCGCCTTTATTTGATTCAATACAGCTGAATCCTTAAACCGCACGCGAATCTTCACCCCGTCTTTATCGCGCCAAATTTTCACTTGTTGCCCCCTTAAGCCATTAAACATTTCTTGCTCTAATTCGCCTTGAAAAATCTCGACATGACCAGAGATCAATGAATAAAAAAATTTGTGTTCCTTGGTAATTACATCCCACATAGGTTCATTAGATCTGTCTGGTAAATTATAATTAGATTTTATGTATGAAGACAAAAATCGCGATACCTTTTCTGCCCCTCTTGTATTTAGATGTGCTGGATCTTTAAAATCGGTAAGGTTTATTTTTAATTCGTCATAATAATCATTGAGATTCACATAATTAATTCCCATTTTCTTGCAAAAGACATCAAGCTTTTTAAAAAATGCATATTTCGCACTTTTTGCTCGTATATCTGGAGAAGATACTACTAATAGTTCTGCATTATTAGATTTAGCCAAATCATAAATCCGCGATAAACTTTTTTCTACAGTTGATGTCCAATTTTTTGCAACAGAATCAAACACAGGTTTGCGTGTTTTAAAATCAGCATATCGAGTCTGATTTATACTATCTAATACCAATTGCGAGCCAAGAAACCCCTTATTGTAATAGTTGCTAAATTCATCAAATTGTCTGGTTCTAGATAGATTCATGTACTTGACATCATGCCACCTATCATGTCTTCTAAGTACTGGAAAAAGCGCCCCTAAATACTCACTTTTGTTATAGAACTCGCCAATTTTAGAGAACTTTTTAAGCGAGGTGTTAGGAACAAAATCCAGCGCTCTTAACTGATAACCCTTTGCACGATCTGTAACAGGAATAGATGCAGATCCAGGATATAATTCTAACACAATCAATTTAGGATTAGTCTTTTTTAGGGCGTGACCTAAAACTAACTCTGTTATATGAATCCGAAGGCCATCGGCTCCTAGATTAAAACTTAATGTCTTAAGGTCATAATCAAAAATTGCCGGATTATAGGCTGTATATGCCTGCGACGATCCCATAAAGAGTAGGTCTATATTAGTTGTATCGGCAAGGGTGCTAAAGTTTATAGTGCTATTTTTATAGTGATGACCAGAGGCAAAGACTAAATTCAAATATTTGAAAGCCGCCAGAAAAATAACTATGGCAACTAACAACGATCTTATTTTAAAATTTTTGTCCATATCTAAAAAGCTGTCCTACTAAATAGTAACCGATTCATTTAAAATTGAAAATAAATAAATTCAGAAACAGAATCGTCTCCATATACACCAAACAAAATTATGCTCAAAATAATAAGGGCATAAAACCCACCGCGAATTACAAAATTCGTTTTATGTAAAAGCTTAAATGCATTATACCTTCTGTGAATTGTATCAAATAGTATGAGTATGATAATTAGCAATAAAGCCAATAAAAATTCGTGCTTTGGTAAGCCCAAATCATAAAAATTGAATGAATCCCCAAAATTGAAAAGATTAGAAACAATAAAAACAGAATCTGCAAAGCTGTTTGATCTAAAAAAGATCCAAGCAAAACATACTATCACAAAAGTAAAAACGCCTTTAAAAATTCGACTACTTAAGTGAATTTTGCTCTGTTTACTGTTTCTGCTTACTGCTTTTTCGAGTACGATAAAAATCCCATGAATACTGCCCCAAATAATAAAATTTAATGCTGCCCCATGCCATAATCCACTAATGACAAATACTAAAAAAAGATTTAGGTAAGTACGTCCAGAACCTTTACGACTACCTCCTAACGGAATATAAACATAATCTTTAAACCAAGTAGATAACGAAATATGCCATCTTCGCCAAAAACTTGTAATTGAATTACTTAAATAAGGCGCGTCAAAATTCTTCATTAAATCAAAACCCATCGTTCTTGCAAGCCCAATTGCAATGTCTGAATAGCCCGAAAAATCGCAATAAATCTGAAAGGCAAAAGCGATAGTTGCAACAATTAAAGCGCCTCCTCCATAGCTCTCAGGGTCACCGTACACCTGATTTACTAATATACCGAGCCTGTCTGCTATGACCATTTTTTAAACAATCCAAAGCAGATCAAAAGTAAGCCAGTTTTAAACTGCCGCAGGTTAAACTTATGAGTCTCATAAAATTGAGGGAGTAAGTGAGACGCTCTTTCTATGGGGCCCGCAACTAACTGCGGAAAAAATGCGACAAACGAAAAGAAAGATAATGCGTCGTTGGTGGGCTCTATTTTATTTCTGTAAATATCAATGGTATAGCTTAATGTCTGAAAAGTATAGAAGCTAATTCCAACTGGTAAAATTACATTTAGACTAAACGATTCTAGGCTTGCACCAAAAAAATTAAAGGAGTTTATAAAAGAATCAATAAAAAAATTAGCATATTTAAAATACACCAACATTCCAAGGTTCACAGCAAGACTGATGCCTAAAAGTGTACGGCGATTTTTCTTTTTGCGTGTCTTTGCCATGGCACGACCTACAAAAAAATCTACCAAAGAACTTAGTACAATAAGAATTAGAAAACGCCAATCCCAATTGGCATAAAAAAAATAACTGCCAGCAAGTATAAACCAATTTCTTGGAATTCTATTTTTTGAAATTGCCCAATAACCCACAAAAAAAAGCGGAAAAAAAATAGCAAAATCAATTGAATTAAATAACATGCTTTAGCCTATCTTTTTACGATTCCGCTTTTACTTTATCTACGTTTACTTAGTCCTTTTTTTTGGATAATATCCAATACGCCTAGAAGTCATCTTAAAGTCATCGAAATAAATGGTACGATTGTTTTTTTGGCTACCTGATCTATACAGCCCAAATTTTATATAATTTCCTCTTACATTATACATATTACGCCCAAAAACTTTGCCATCACTACGATCATCACTCATTGACTCCCCATTAATTTTTGGCAATACATAGCCATCAGTTTTGTAAACACTCCAAAAAATTTGATTGCTAAATGTATACCAGATATCTGGTTCTAAATTGCCTTTATAAGTAAGGCGTATGCCTTCGTTTATGTTCCCTGTATCTAAGCCTGATTTAAATACTAACGAATATCCTATTTCTGGCTTAAAATTTACACTTAACGCAACTGGAGGACGGGTTTTATGTTTATTGCTTTTCCAGTTATAACCAACCGCTGGCACGTCGTGCCATTGATGAATAATATACCATCCAGCTTTGGCTTCTGGGGTAAAGAAATCTTTTTGGAATTTAAATCGAAACGAATATTCGGACAAATAACCTAATGAATCTTTTTGTGTAATTACCATTTCTGATCGTCTTCCACCATTGGCATAATCTAATGTGTCAAGTTTAACCTGCAAGACATTGTTTAAGGTGTTGCCAGGTTCTGTAGCTATGGTGAGTCGATCCTCTGTCATTTGCTGTAGCTTCCAAAAATTAGCAAGAGAACTCTCAAAATCATCCAGCCAAATAAACTCTGGATCTGCATCAGAATAGTCTATAATGATTTCTTCTGAATCGAGTTTGCTTTTGCATCCAAAAGCGATCAATGCTAGTAAAATAAAACCAATCCCAAGGTGCCTTATCATCGTTTAGTTCTTTTTGTTAAATTTTTTTAGTAAAAAAAATAATCCAAGTATACCCGCCACAATCCCAATAAATAAATACATCAACAGTCCTTTTCGGGGTGCAAACTGAACCTCTTGCGCTTCTAAAAATGACAACACTAGTGGATTCGTTCTATCAAAAATATCAGGAATAGTATTTCGCATCGAATGCCCAACATTGTCTATGATTTCAAGATTGAATACATCTCCTTTTTCGCCTGCTCTTTCTTTAAACTTCTTTAAATCTTCTATGTTTATTAAGTGATCTTCTTTGCCAGAAAAGACCTGCGCTGCAGGTATGCGTGCATCAGACTCCATGTAAACATTCCAAGGTGAAAACCAGCGATTTTTGGCAGAAATTCGTTTATAAGCATACCCTAAAGAATCGTTTCTAATTACTGGCGAGTACGCAACAATCAAATTAGGACTGTAGTCTTTAATCTGCTTTAAACCTCTTGGATTAGCCAATTGTGCTGCAAACGCAAGTTGAGCACCTGCAGAAGATCCAATCGCAATTATCTGATTTTTATCAATGTTGTACATATCGGCATTTTCCCGCATAAAAAAGATCGCATCCTGAACGTCTTCTAAGGCATCCATAGGAGTTGCGCCCGGAAATGCTTTTGAAGTCCTATACTGAACCACAAAGGCTTTGGCTCCTTTTTTAACTAACGGATTCGCAACATCAAATAGTTGAGACCACGAAAAGTTAACCCATCCACCGCCCGAAAGCAAAAGCAAACACGGTGCTTTGGAGTTCATATCACTATTTTTACCAAACGGCAGAAGTACTAAGTGTTTCTGGGCCTCAATTTTTTTGTATATGATACTGTCCTGCGCTTTGACACCTCCAGTTTTAATAATTAGAAAAGCCAGAAACAGTAAAAAAAAGTATCGCTTATATTTGTCTTTTAAAACCATCCCACTATTATGTTAACCCAACAAAATCCATTATGTGTTTATCGTCATTAAAAATCAAGGATCTAAACCCTTTATGCTCTACTAAAAATACAATAATATCTGCCTCTATTACGGCCTCTTTTGCCGAGCTAAGTTCTCTGCCATTGCCATTTTCTATGTTTGGCTCAACTTGTAGTACAGTAAAACCTTGATCGATAAGTGTATCTGTAACGTACAAAGCGGGCGACTCCCTTAAATCGTCAATATCTGGCTTAAAAGCTAACCCCATACAGGCAATAATTGGTTTTTTATTGTTGGACGCCTCAAACTGCAAGGCTGTATTTTTAATTTTTTCTATTGCCCACTCCGTTTTGTAGTTATTTACTTC
>QIIH01000112.1 GCA_003229235.1 Flavobacteriales bacterium
CATTCGCTTGGCCAAATTGGCTTTGGCACGTTTAAGCTCTTCTTGGGTAATTGGTGTGCTGGCTAATTGGTCAAGGACCTGTTTTAAAATTGCTTCTGCTTCGGCAGCATCTTTGTCCGAAGGCACACTTACGTTAAAGTAAATAAAGCCTGGTTCTTTAGTAAAAGGTGAAAACGAATACAGCGAAGAAGCTTTTTTAGCATCTATTAATGCTTTGTATAATCTTCCAGAAGGAGTATCTGTTAGTACACTTTCTACTAGCGCTAATGCGGAATAGTCTATATCTGAACCGGCTGGAGTATGATACAAGGCCGATCTAATTTGCAAATCACCTACACGACTAATCGAAACAATTTTTTCGCCATCCTGCGGAGGTTCAACCGTATACGAAGCGCGAATAGGAGTAGTTGGATTTACTAAAACACCAAACTTTTTTTCTATAAGAGCCAAAACCTGATCGGTGTCGAGTTTACCAGTAACCATTAGTACAGCATTATCTGGACGATAAAAACTCTTGTAAAAGGCTTTAAGGTTTTCTATTGGTACACGCTCAATGTCTGATCTATTCCCAATGGTCGAGTTTCCATAATTATGCCATAGGTAAGCAGCGGCTATTACTTTTTGTTGCAATACGCGCCCAGGATTGTTTTCGCCGCTTTCAAATTCGTTGCGAACAACGGTGAATTCAGATTCTAAATCTTCTTTAGAAATATAGGAGTTTACCATTCTATCGGCCTCTAGATCCAAAGCCCATTCTAAATTTTCGGTAGTAGCATTAAAGGTTTCAAAATAGTTGGTTCTGTCATACCAGGTAGTTCCATTAGGGCGAGCGCCGTGCGAGGTCAACTCTTTTGGAATGTCTGGATGATTCGGAGTGCCCTTAAATACCATATGCTCTAAAAGGTGAGCCATACCTTTTTCGCCATAACCTTCGTGGCGAGATCCAACAAGATATGTAATATTTACAGTTACCGTTTGCGAACTGTTATCTGGAAAGAGTAAGACTTTAAGCCCGTTACTATCCATAACGTATTCGGTAATCCCTTCTACAGAAGTTACTTTTTTGAGTTTTCCTTGCGCAAAGCTAATACCTGTGATAAGGCATAGCAAGGCTAAGAATAATAAGTTCTTTTTCATAGTGTTGATGTTTAATGGTTAATATATTTCAAATTTGAAATACTAATTTACGTCTCAAATAGGTTGAAATACAAATTTTTCACATAACTTTATTATTCTCGAATATTGTTTTTTAGCAAAAAATTGTAACCATGCGCATTCGTTCCCGAATGCTTTTTTTATTTTTACTAAAACCAAACCACTCAACCGAATGAAATTTCTTTCCTTTTTTGGCGCTCTGATGTTATTAATTGCATGTAATCCTGTGCAAGAACCTGTAGATATGCTGGTAATTAATGGCAATATTTATACCGTAGACAACGATTTTTCTAAAGCCGAAGCAATGGCTATCAAAAATGGTAGAATAGTTGCTGTCGGGACTACAGAGGATATTAACTTAAAATACGCAGGCATACAAGTTGTCGACGCCATGGGGCAGACCGTTATGCCTGGGTTGATAGACGCGCATGCGCATTTGTTTGGTCTAGGGCTTAGCTTGCAACAAGTAGATTTGGTCGGGACTACCAGTAAGCAAGAAGTTTTAGATCGTGTTGTGGCCTTTCAGAAGAAGAATAAGTCTGATTATATTCAAGGACGTGGCTGGGATCAAAACGATTGGGAAGTTAAAGAATTTCCTGCCAAAGAGGATTTAGATTCGTTGTTTCCTGATACACCTGTTGTTCTTAGGCGAATTGATGGGCATGCGCTTTGGATAAATTCAAAGGCATTAGCACTTACTACGATTACAGCAGAAACTAAAATGGACGGAGGTGAGGTAATCCTAAAAGATGGTGAGCCTTCTGGTGTTTTGGTAGATGCACCTATGTCTTTAGTAGGAGCAACAGTGCCTTATTTGAGCGATGCAGTGGCTGCCAAAGCAATAATAGATGCTCAAGAAGTTTGTTTCTCTTATGGATTAACAACAATTAATGAAGCCGGTTCTAGTAGATGGGTAATTTCTATGATGGATAGTTTACAGAAAGCAGACAAAATGAAGTTGCGTATGTACGCCATGATTAGCGCTGGTGATACAGCGGCGCTTAGCTATTATTTTAAAGAAGGTATTTACAAAACCGATCGTATGAATGTGCGGTCTGTAAAAGTATATGGCGATGGTGCATTAGGTTCTCGCGGAGCCGCTTTAAGAGCACCATATGGCGACCAAGAAGGACATTATGGAGCGATGAGCACAAAGCAGGAAGATTTATTTGCTATGGCAGATCGAATTGCTACCGCTGGCTTTCAGATGAACACACATGCCATTGGAGATTCTGCCAATGTAGCGGTGTTACGGGCATATAGAAATGCATTGAAAGGTAAAAAAGACAGCCGTTGGAAGGTGGAGCATGCACAAATTATTTCGCCAGAAGAGTTTGCACATTTTGGTTTTAATATCATTCCATCGGTTCAGCCAACGCATGCTACAAGTGATATGTATTGGGCAGAAGACCGTTTGGGTCCTGATAGAATAAAAGGAGCATACAGTTATAAAACCTTGTTAGATCGTGCAGGGATAATTGTTTTAGGTACCGATTTCCCTGTAGAACTCGTAAACCCGTTTCATACATTTTATGCGGCAGTGAGTAGAAAAGATTTAAAAGGATTTCCAGAAGATGGCTTCAGAATGGATCAAGCCTTAACTAGAGAACAAACACTTCGTGGAATGACCATTTGGGCAGCTTATTCGAACTTTGAAGAAAGCGAAAAAGGCAGTCTTGAAGTAGGTAAATTTGCCGACTTTGTTATTCTAGATCAAGATTTAATGACGGTTGATGTTGCGAAAATACCTAATACTAAGGCCGTAAAAACCTATGTTAATGGTGAATTAGTGTATGAGCAATAAATTGCTTATTTACCACCGTTAGCTTGCAAGTCTGCGATACAAAGAGGATCTAAAGGGGTAACCTCCATTAGGTTTTTCATCTTAACCTTCATGTCAAGACCCTGTACTTCTGTTCGAAAATACATTAAGCAGTCTTCTACGATACAGTGCTTGTTATTAAGGGGGTCTTCGTGGTCTGAGGTAAGTGGTGTCCCAAGATTTACCAATCCCAAAATATGACATACTTCGTGAATCAAGGTCGTGGATTCTAACGCGACCCTTCCAGGCTCACCAGTGTCGTTACTAAATTCTCTAATGGTTGGTTCGTATAATACTACTGAAGTGTTTCTGTAGGCAGTACCTAATGTTTTACTAAACTGAGTATCGTTAACATTGGCGCCATCTACCCAAAGGACAAATACAGAAATGGTAGAACCATCATTAAACGTGGTTCTAACAGCATCTTCTATATCACGTATTTCGTCTGTGCTATAAGGAGCATCACCAATAGGATCGATAGATCGAGAGTTTATAACAATTCCGCCGGGTTTGTTAAGACGCTCTTCTAAAAATTTTTGTAGATTACTTACTGTTTCTGCTCTAGGTTCGAAACCATTGATAGACACAAACTCTACTTCAAGACGATCAAAAACTATATTGGCAAGTAAATCTTCTGCAGATTCGCCTAGAGGTTGCTTGTTTTCTGTGTTCTCAGAGGTGTCATCTGTGCTGTTTCCTGATGAATCGTCGGAGTTGCAGGCCGATAAAAACAAAACAGAAATAAGAGAGAATATAAATAGGAAACGAATATTTTTCATAGCGAAAGCAAGTGTTTTTGACAAAAATAAGGTATTCAAAACGATACTTAAAAAGAACTTTTATAAAATTAACAAAAGAAATTGTTTGTTACACTAATAACTCTCTCTGTTCTGTTTTGTTGTTTGGCCTAATAAAGAAGCAGAGAATCAATAAAAGGCTTTAATCCAAAACAGTAAGCCTAGCTAGATAATTGTAGTTATCTCCTTTGGCAATTATTTCGAAAGAAAGACCATTGTCTAAACAAGATTGTTTAAACATTCTAGGGTCTAAATAGAGCCATTTAAAAGCTTGGCTTTTTTGCTCACCATAGTAAAGGGTGTAATCTAATTCGCCATAATAGGCCATGTTAGCAGGAACTAATATTGCTCCGTTTTCTGCTCTGTCGTACATATACTGTAGATCGCTGGAATCTACTAATATTTGTCCCTCAGGTTTGAGAAGCCTTTTAAAGTGCTGTAAGTATTTTGATAAATTATCTAGCGTTTCAACTATGCCAATCCCGTTCATTAATAACAAGAGCGTATCAAAAGTGTTTTCTGAAAAATCTAACAATTGAGTGCAGATTACCTCATTAATTCCGCGTAAGCGACACACTTCAATAGCTTTAAAAGAAGCATCTAAAGCTGTTACTTTATGTTCTTGATTTTGTAGATATAAACTGTGATTTCCTGCCCCGCAGCCAATGTCTAAAATACTGCCCTTACACAATTCTAAGGCCTTTTGTTCTAAAAGTGGCATTGCAGCAAAGTCTCTGAAAAAATAGTGCATAGGGTAGTGATCTTTCTCACTAATATTAGATTCAGAATAAAGATTTAATGCGTGATTGCCTTGAAAAAAATCTAAAAGGGCCTGACCCATTAGCTCGTTTGCGTTCATTTGTTTGGTATTTTTGCCCTATGCAAGAACAATTACAAGATTTATCTGGGCGTGCCAAAGATATGCATAATGAGAACAAAAAGTTTTTTGCAAAACTTAAGAAAAAGCCGCCAAAACAGTTAGATCAGCTTATGCATCAACTGCACGAAGATGAGTTTGAACGCAGCGAATGCCTTGATTGTGCAAATTGTTGTAAAACCACTGGGCCCTTATTTACAGATAAAGACATTGTTCGTATTGCCAAGCATTTACGACTCAAACCACAAAGATTTATCGAGACTTATTTAAAAGTAGACGAAGATGGCGATCATGTTTTACAGCAGGTTCCTTGTGCTTTTTTAGGCGCCGATAACTATTGCAGTATTTATGATGTGCGACCAAAGGCGTGCAGTGAATTTCCGCATACGAATCGTAAAAAGTTTGAGAAAATCTCTAATCTCACCCTTAAAAACGTTGCCGTTTGTCCAGCTGCTTTTAATATTGTTGAAGCCATGAAGAAACGCCTTCCTAATTATTCGTAGCGCAGGTATTTGGCACGTATTTTTTTAAATTCTTCAATTTCTAATTGCCAGCTTTCTCTAATTTGATCCATATTCCATCCAGCTTCAATCTGTTTCTGGAGCTCAGGTGTACCGGAGTGGGCGGTAAAATTTATAGTATTAAAAAATTCCGTTTTGTTGGTATGACTTGCGTAGGCTTCGATAATCCAAGAAAGATCAACTTTGTACATTCTTTTGGTATCGCGCAAATCTAAACCGTTACATGAAGTTCCGTTGTGCTTTGGGTATTTCGCTCCAAAATTAGGTTTAGGAGTATAAGTAAAAGGGTAATCTTGCTTTGGTAAGGCAGGGTCGCCAAAAATCTGAAATTGCATTTCGGTGCCACGACCCGCATTAAGGGTTGTTCCTTCTAATAGTCCCAAACTCGGATATAAATGAATGGCGGTATCGTTTGGCAGATTTGGCGAGGGCCTAACTGGCAACGAATAATGCGAACTATGATTATAATACTTATTGTTTATGATCTTGAGATCGCATTTAATGGCTTCTTTTAGCCAACCTTCTCCATTAATCATTTGGGCATATTCGCCAATAGTCATCCCATGAACTAAAGGAATAGGATGTAAACCCAAAAAGCTTGTGTGTTCTTTTTGCATGGTAGGGCCATCAATAAATTGTCCATTGGGGTTTGGGCGATCCAAAATTATTAACGAGATATTATTCTGCGCAGCTGCTTCCATAACGTAATGCATGGTTGCGATATAGGTGTAAAATCGCACTCCAACATCTTGTATGTCGAATACTATAACGTCTATGCCTTCTAATTGTTGGTCGCTCGGTTTTTTGTTTTTGCCGTAAAGAGAAACTATAGACAGACCCGTTTTAGTGTCTTTTCCATCGGCCACTAATTCGCCAGCATCGGCACGCCCACGAAATCCATGTTCTGGCGCAAATACTTTTACGATGTTTACGCCCCTGCTAAGCAGGCTATCTACCAAATGTGTTTGATCTCTTTTAGCATGGTAGAGTGAATCTCCGGAGGATAATACACGCTCAAACTCCATTTTTAATTTTCCGTTGTAGATGCCACTTGTTTGATTGGCAACTATGGCAACTCTTTTATTTGCTAACAATGGGAGATATTCTTCTGTTTGAGTAGCGCCTGCTAAAGGGACTGGATCGTCTTTGTCTATTTTATCTATTTTATTTGAATCATTATCTGATTTAGAAGCACAGGATAAAACCAAAACAAGAAATAATAAAACCGTATTTTTGAGGCTAATAAGACGCATAGAGCAATTGTGAATGTTGAGTATTTTATAGCAAGGCGAATAGCCAAATCTAAGGATTATAAAAATAGTATTTCGGGACCAATTATAAAAATTGCTATGGCAGCAATTGCAATTGGGATGATCGTTATGCTTATTACTATAGCCACAGGAGTTGGCCTCGAAAGAAAGATCAAAGAAAAGGTTTCTGCGTTTCACGGCGATATCGTGATTACCAATTATGACACTAATTTTTCTTGGGATTCTCAAATTCCAATAAGCATAAATCAAAGTTTCTATCCCAATTTTGATTCCTTGCCTGGGGTTTCACATATTCAAGTAACCGCCTTAAAAGGGGGTGTGATCAGGACAGCCGACACCTTCGAAGGCGTTGTAGTAAAGGGTGTAGGAACAGATTACAATTGGCAGTATTTTGAATCGTATTTAACTACAGGTCGTATCCCAGATTATCACGGTAACCTGAACGGAGAAATTATGTTGTCTGAATATTTGGCCAGCAGACTCAATTTAAAACTTGGCGATAAGGTGCCTACCTATTTTTTTAACGAAGGCAGCCAACGCCCTGCACGTACCTTGGGGTTTGATTTGGTTGGGATTTTTAATAGCGGTTTTCAAGAGTTTGATAAGCAATTTATTGTGGCCGATATTAGGCACATCCAAAGGCTTAATAAGTGGGAATCTAACCAGATAGGGAGCTTCGAGTTGTTTATTGAAGACTTTGACCAACTTTCAGAAATTGGGAATCAAGTTTATAGAACAATAGACCCTAGCTTAGATGCTTTAACTATTCGCGATCGTTATCGTTCTACTTTTGATTGGATCGAATTGTTCGATTTTAATATCTATATGATTATTGGTATAATGATAATCGTTGCCGGAATCAATATGATTACAGCACTGCTGGTTTTGATATTGGAACGCACGCAAATGATCGGAATTTTGAAGGCCTTAGGAACGACCGATTGGGGAATTAGAAAAGTATTTCTGTATAACGCAATGTACCTTATTTTGTTAGGGCTACTATGGGGAAATGCTATTGGGTTAGGGCTTATTTATATTCAAGATACATTTGGACTTTTTGAATATCCAGACCCTGAGATATATTATATGAAGGAGGCACCTGTTTATATAAGTGCAATGCATATTATTTTACTTAATCTGGGCACCTTTGTGCTATGTCTTGTAATGCTTATTTTGCCTTCGGTAATAATCTCAAAAATTTCTCCAGTGAAGGCTATTCGATTTGAGTAAGGGCTTTTATTGATGCTTTAGTTGTTTTGATACTAATCCGTCCAGCTATCAATCGTTGCCATATATTGATAAATTTGTAGTAGTGTGTTTTCGTTTACACTAGTTTTGTTTGTTTATTTGTCCTTCACAAGTATTTAGGTACGCCCCTCTAAACTTACAAACAAATGAAAACATTTTTTGCTTATTTTTTTTCGATCGTTCTGTTATTGCCAACTTTGGTGTCATGTGTTAAGGATGCCTCCGCTGTCACAGAAGTAGCGTATTCAGACTACAAAATTACGGCGACTGCTATTTTTGATGGAATTGATGCCATTAATAACAATTATGACTTTGAAAAAAGTTATACCGAACTTGAATTTACTCAAGAATCGGTTGATTACTATGCCGAACTACTTGGTTATAGTTCAGGAGATTTCTCTTTGGCTCAGGTTGAAGCACTTGCACAAAAACTGGGAGTAGTATCACAAGAAGGGGTCCAGAGTTTATTAAATCAATATGACTTAACCGCTTCTACCCAAGAAGTTATTGCTTCTATTTTAGCGGGAACACCTATCCAAGATTTATCTAATTTCCCTGAGTATTTGACCAAAAGTCAAAACGAAAAAGAATTGATTCAACTTGTAAACGAAATTACGCTTGAAGGTATTGAGCAAGGGCGTGGTTGTACTTTTTGGGGAGGTCTTGGGGCATTGCTTGGCGTTTTGATAGGAGGTGCGGTTTGTGGCCCTGTGTGTATAATTTTAGGTGGTGTTGTTGGCGGTGTTCTTGGTTGCGACCTTGGAGGAGGTAAGGGGTCGGACGACGATCCAGGGCAAGATTCTTAATAAAATTTTGCTATATTTAAATACACTTGCATTATTTTATTCCACTTAAAAATAAAACCATGAAATTACTAGTTTGTGTTTATCTATTTACAGGAACATTGTTTATACATGCCCAAGATTCGAATACAACTCCTGAAGCCAATACAAATGGCTGGGTTTTATCAAATTATTTAGGATTTTCGGACTTCACTGTTACAGATAATTTTAAAATAAATACCCAAGTATATGGAGGATTTGCAGGATATCAATTTGCACTAGGGGAAAGATATAATTTGACTACAGGCATTAATGTTAATCGCTTTAGTGGAGATTTTTCTACCGATTTGCAATTGAATCAACATATTAGTGCAACTTTTATTGGCATCCCCCTACTTTTTGGTTTTAATTTTCAAACTGAAAGTCCTGTTGGGTTTTATATCAAAGGAGGAGTTTACGGTATGTATTTGGTTGATTCAAAAGTTAGAATTGAGGCAATAGGTCAAGATGTTGATTTTGATTCAAATGGATTGAATGTTGGTTTGCAAGCAGATTTTGGTGTATTATTAAAGCTGTCAAATAGAGTTAATATTAATATTGGAATTAAAAGCAGGTCGGATCTATTCGAATCTTATAATTCGGATGTCGCTCAAGTCGAAATAACCAATTTTTATGCATTAGATTTTGGTCTTAGGATTCAGTCAAAATAGTATAAAGCTTTTATCTCTTTTATGGCTTACAATTGGCACTATCTTTAGTTGTAATAAAAATTTAGAGGTAAAATACGTTCCTATATTACAAAAGCATGAGGTTTACGTCATACTAAGAGGTACTAATTCTAAAGAAGGAATTATTGCCAAATCGTATAATACCTTAGACAAAAGGCCGTCTCATTCTGGAATTTTGATTTATGATAATGAGCAGTGGCTGGTATATCACATAATTCCAAATAAAAAAGATAAAACGGCTTTAGTTGTAAATACACTTGAAGAGTTTATGCAAAAAACTCAGGAGTCAAATCAGTTTTTCGCAATACTTCAAGAAAATATTGGATATAATCAAATCCATGATGAGATAAGAAAACAACTAAAGGTATTAACAGATTCTCATATTTATTTTGACTATGATTTTTGTCTAGAAAATGCATTTAATTATTTGTATTGCAGCGAATTTGTTGTAAAAGTTCTAAGCCAAGCAACCGATTTTGCTTTTAATCCAACACCCCTTAACGCCACTGTAATAGGACTACATAGTGCTTTTTTACAAAGAGCCTATCTTGACTATTATCCAGTTGACTTTTTTTTATCCTCAGAATGTTTTGAGCTTGTTTATGAAGAATCAATTTAATCTTTTATTAGACTTGAACAAATAATAATTCAAGTAACCGCCCTAAAAGGTGGAGTGATTAGAATGGCAGATGCCTTCGAAGGAACGGTGGTAAATGGCGTGAGGACATATTATGATTTCCAGCATTTTGAGGCGTATTTGACTGCCGGCCGTATTCCAGATTATGACAGCAACCTGAATGGAAAAATTATGTTGTTCGAATATTTTGCAAACAGGCTCAATTTAAGCCTTGGCACCATTGCGTTTTGTTTGGTAATGCTTATTTTGCCTTCGGTAATAATCTCAAAAATTTCTCCAGTGAAGGCTATTCGATTTGAGTAAGAGCTGGGATACAACATAATTAAGCTAAAAATACAAGAACAATAATCAAGGGGGTTCATTACCTTTGTATTGCAAAATAAACGAATGGAATACGCAAAGAATATATTAGAAACTATAGGGAATACACCTTTGGTAAAAATCAACCAAATGGCTGCAGAAATTCCAGCCTTGGTATTGGCCAAATACGAAACTTTTAATCCCGGAAACTCTACAAAAGATAGAATGGCTCTTAAGATGATTCAGGACGCAGAGGCCGATGGCAGGCTACAACCTGGAGGAACCATTATTGAAGGTACTTCTGGAAATACTGGGATGGGCCTTGCTCTTGTGGCAATTGTAAAAGGCTATAAAGTGATTTGCGTTATTTCTGATAAGCAGAGTAAAGAGAAAATGGACATTTTGCGTGCCGTTGGTAGCGAAGTTGTTGTTTGCCCTACAGATGTAGAACCCGACGATCCACGCTCGTATTACTCGACATCTAAACGTTTGGGGCAAGAAACTCCTAACAGCTGGTATGTAAACCAGTACGACAACCCGAGCAACGCGTTGGCTCATTACGAGAGTACAGGGCCAGAAATTTGGAAACAAACAGACGGAAAAGTAACACACTTTGTTGCAGGAGTAGGCACTGGAGGAACAATCTCTGGTGTTGGGAAGTATTTAAAAGAGCAAAATCCAAATGTAAAAATCTGGGGAATTGACACCTACGGAAGCGTTTTTAAAAAGTACCACGAAACTGGAGAGTTCGACGAAAAAGAGATTTATCCCTATGTAACAGAAGGTATAGGAGAAGATATTCTTCCAGAAAATGTAGACTTTAGTTTAATTGACGGCTTCACTAAGGTTACAGATAAAGACGCTGCTGTTTATACGCAGTTGCTGGCAAAAAAGGAAGGAATGTTTTTGGGTAATTCGGCGGGAGCCGCAATGAAAGGAATATTGCAATTAAAAGAAAATTTTACGAAAGACGATGTTGTGGTAGTGCTTTTTCACGATCACGGAAGCCGCTACGTTGGCAAAATGTTTAATGACAACTGGATGCGATCAATGGGATATATAGATTAAGCTTAAATTTATGAAAGCATTACACCAACTTCGCACATATTTAGAACGACATGGCTATTATGTCTCTTCGAGACTAGCCGAGCGTCTTGGCATGCGGGCCAAGGGAGTAAGACTGTTTTTTATTTATGTGTCATTCGCCACTTTCGGTGCGGGATTTGCCTTATATTTAACCTTAGCATTTTGGTTAA
>QIIH01000320.1 GCA_003229235.1 Flavobacteriales bacterium
AGCCGCTACAAAAAATATTCAAGGGGTTTGGGAGATGGTTTTCAGCCCTAATGATAGTACAGAAAGATATATCGCTAAGGGAATTTTTACTCAACAGGGATCAAGGGTCGTTGGGAATATTCAAACCACAACGGGAGATTATCGCTATTTAGAAGGTGTAATGTCGGGCGATTCTTTAAAGCTTTCTACTTTCGACGGAGCACATGCCTTTTTATTTAAAGGACACCTAACAGACTCAACTCTTAACGGTAATTTTTATAGTGGAGATCACTGGAAAGAGCCCTTTGTAGCTGTTCCTAATGCAGATTACAAATTGCCAGATCCAGACAGTCTTACCCATATAAAGGACGGCTATGATGGGCTGGCCTTTAGTTTTCCAGATTTGGAGGGTAATTTAATTTCTTTGGACAACGCAATGTTCAACAATAAAGTAGTAGTCGTACAGATTATGGGTACCTGGTGTCCAAACTGTTTGGATGAATCGAAATATTTTAGTCAATACTTAAAAGAAACTCCTCGGCCTGATGTACAATTTGTCGCTTTGGCTTTCGAATATGCTACTACAAAAGAAAAGGCCATGACTGGAATTAAAAGATTAAAAGAGCGTTTAGATTTGCCGTACCCTATTCTTTTGGCACAGTTTGGGAGCAGTGATAAAGATATAGCTAATCAAAAACTACCAATGCTAAATCATGTTTTGTCGTTTCCCACTACGATAGTAATTGATAAAAATGGTGGCATTCAAAAAATCCATACTGGGTTTAATGGCCCTGCAACAGGCGAAAAATACGAAATTTTTAAATCCAATTTTGAAAGCCTTCTTACTCGCCTCGCGGCGGAATAGTTTTAACCCGCTTTATATTAGAACTTCGTAATGAGGGGAGAAAACATAGTATAGCGACTTACTTTGAAGGTGTTTTAAGCAGTAATAGATTTGCTAATGCATAAAGCGGGTTTAACTTAAATCTCTGTTAATTAGCAGGATAGTAACAATGTCAAGTTTTGTTAAAGGTTACATTGAGGGTAACTAATTTAACTAAGAGTCATGACAAAACTGCAATAGCACATCTTAAAAAGGCGGTAGACAATGCGCCTAATGCGGCAAGCAAGGGTAGATTGGAGGCCAATATAGCCAAATTAGAAAGCGGAGAAGACATCAATTAACTCTAGAATAATATTTAAAAAGCCCACCATTTGTTGGGCTTTTTTATTGAGCAAAATTCATGATTATGAAATATAATTCCAAATGTTTTTGTATTTAACTAATTGGGCATAAGCAACACGAACAGGCCTGTTTTCTGGTGTTTCAAGATTTGGATCAGCCTTGAGTAATTCGATTGCATAGCTTCTTGCCAACGCCAAAATTTGGCTGTCTTTTACAATATCGGCAATTTTTAAATTTAATATTCCACTTTGTTGAGTACCCATAATATCGCCAGGCCCTCTAAGCTTTAAATCGACCTCTGCTATCGCAAAGCCGTCGTTGGTGGCGCACATGGTCTCCAAACGTGTTTTAGCGTCGGCAGTGAGTTTGTGGCTGGTCATTAAAATACAATAACTTTGATCTGCCCCACGACCTACACGTCCTCTTAGTTGATGCAGCTGTGATAAACCAAAGCGTTCGGCGCTCTCTATAACCATGACACTGGCATTAGGCACATCAACCCCAACTTCAATAACTGTAGTGGCTACCATAATTTGAGTTTGTTTATTGATAAAGCGTTGCATCTCAAATTCTTTGTCTGCAGCTTTCATTTTTCCGTGTACAATTGAGACTTGATACGCTGGCACCGGGAATTCTCGTGAAATACTTTCGTACCCATCCATTAAATCTTTATAATCTAAAGCCTCACTTTCTTGTATTAATGGGTAAACGATATAAACCTGATTTTCATTTTTGATTTGTTCCTTTAAAAAAGCAAAAATACTTAGCCGATTAGCGTCATATCTGTGCACTGTTTTTACAGGTTTTCTGCCAGGGGGTAATTGGTCTATAATAGAGATGTCTAAATCGCCGTATAAACTCATCGCTAACGTACGCGGAATTGGTGTTGCCGTCATCACCAAAATATGAGGAGGGGACTCATTTTTTTTCCATAATTTAGATCGTTGGGCTACTCCAAAACGATGTTGTTCGTCGATTATAGCGAGGCCTAAATTTTTGAATTTCACCTTGTCTTCGAGTAATGCATGCGTGCCAATTAGTAGCTGAAGTTCGCCATTTTCGAGAGATTCATGAATTTTTTTTCTTTTTGAACTACTAGTTGAGCCTGTTAGAAGTGAAACGCTGATTCCTAGGATATTACACCACACTTGTAATCCATTATAGTGTTGGACTGACAAAATAGCAGTCGGCACCATTAAACAACACTGAAATCCGTTGTCAAGTCCTATTAATATTGACATAAACGCTACTATAGTTTTTCCAGAACCCACATCTCCTTGTAGCAAGCGATTCATTTGTGCATTGCTACCCATGTCGCCGCGAATTTCCTTTATCACTTTTTTCTGAGCGTCTGTTAATTGGAAAGGTAAATGATCAGAAAAGAACTTATTAAAATACTCCCCTACTCTCGTAAAGGGAAACCCCTTTATTTTTTGTTTCCTCAGTAAATTCTTCCTGATTAACTGCATTTGGACATAAAATAATTCCTCGAACTTTAAGCGATATTGCGCCTTAGAAAGTAGTGCGTTATTTTTAGGAAAATGCACCCCAAAAATAGACTGTTTTTTAGATGGGAGTTTAAGTCTATTTATAAGCGTTTCTGGCAAGGTCTCACTCAACTCATTTTTAAGCCCTAAAAAGAGTTGTTCCTGTAAACCACAAATAACTCGGTTCGTAATGCCTCTTGCGCTTAGTTTTTCTGTCGATGGATACACTGCTTGCATACCGGAGCGCAATTTATTTTCGTGGTCTTCTAGCAATTCCATCTCTGGATGTGGCATCGAATAAGTGTGACCCATTTTATTCACCTTTCCAAAAACTACATACGGAGTATTTATCTTAAGGCTTTCTTTAATCCATTTATAACGATTAAACCACACAAGGTCTATTGAGCCTGTCTCGTCCTTAAATACTGCCACTAGGCGACTTCCCTTGGTTTGTTTAATGGTTTTAATGTGTGTGATACTGCCAATTATCTGTACCTCTGCATTTGTTGCAGACAACTGTCCGGTTTTATGATAGGCAGAGCGATCTATATATTTTCTCGGAAAGAGATGCAACAAATCCTGAAACGTGTGAATATCGAGCTCTTTCCGAAGTAAATCGGCGCGATTGGGCCCAACACCCTTAAGGTAGTCGATAGGAGTTTGTAAATAGTTACTACTCATGTTTGGATTGCTAATTGCAACACTAAAGATATTTTATTTGAGCCATAGGATAAAAGAATGTTAATCAGTTTTTATAAATAGTTATTAGTTACTTTGCAAATATGCATAGAATGCGTTTTTCGATACTTTTTTTATTCTTCTTGCTTGTTTCAGGTTGGTGTTTATCGCAAGCGCAACCGTATTTAGATGTTCTAAGAATAGAAGCCAAAGTATCGCCAGACAGCGAGTTAGAGGCAATTGAGGGACATTTTTCTGTTACGTTAAAAGTTAACAAAGCAGTAAAAAGTGTTTTTATTGACGGAGTTGATATAAAAATTGATTCAACAACAATTAAAGGCGTTAATGCTATAAAAACGACCGAAGATAAAATCTGGTTTACTCATGATTTCGTTCCTGGAGAAGAATACAGGATAAGCTTTACATATTCTGCCTCTCCAAAACAGACACTTTACTTTGTTCGAGATCAAATCTGGACGCAGGGACAAGGAAAATACACTTCCCATTGGTTACCGAGTCTGGATGATTTGACAGACAAAATAGAGTTCGATCTTAAAATTACAGCACCAAAAGATAAGACGGTCGTGGCTAATGGCGCCCTAATTAACAAAATAGAAGAGGGTGATGCCATTACTTGGCAATTTGATATGAAAAACCCTATGTCTAGCTATTTGGTTGCATTTGCTATTGGTGATTATAGTAAAAGAACAGCAATTTCGGCCACTGGTGTGCCTTTAGAGATGTATATAGCGACCAGAGATACTGCCAAGCTAGTTACTACGTATAAGCATTCAAAAGAGATTTTTGACTTTTTAGAAAACACCATTGGAGTGCCGTACCCATGGCAAAACTATAAACAGGTTCCTGTTCGCGATTTTATTTATGCAGGGATGGAAAACACTACTGCTACTATATTTTCAGAATCCTTTATTTGTGATTCAATAGGCTTTAACGATCAAAATTATATAAATGTAAATGCACACGAATTAGCACATCAGTGGTTTGGTAATTTGGTGACAGAAGTAGCGAGTAAAGATCATTGGCTACATGAAGGTTTTGCTACTTTTTATGCGTTATTGGCAGAACGAGAAATTTTTGGAGAGGATTATTATTATTGGAAGTTGTTTCAGTCTGCCGAACAACTTAAAAGCTTAAGTGAAGAAGGCAAAGGAGAAGCGCTCACCAATCCGAAAGCGAGTTCTCTAACTTTTTACGAAAAAGGAGCTTGGGCTTTACATATTTTAAAGGAGCAACTTGGAGCGCTCGTTTTTAATAAGGCTGTCACAACTTTTTTAGAGCAGTATTCTTTCCAAAATGTAACGGTAGAAGACTTTTTAAAAGTTGTAGAAACGATTTCTGGTCAACCCATGGAATCCTTTAAAAATGACTGGCTACTACAAAGTAGCTTTAACAGCACCGCCGCCTTAGAAAGTCTTACGAAATCTAGCTTTATGCGTGAGTATTTTGAAGCACAAGCCCTTCGTGCTGTACCTATAGATCAAAAAATAGAAACGTTTTATAGTTTGCTGGCTAAGGGGAATGATTATATAGGGCAGGAAATTATTGTCCAACTTTCTGATGAACCGTTGGCTAAAACTTTGCCTTTGTATCAAGCAGCATTCGAAACCAATAATCTATATATCAGACAGGCAATTGCACAGACGTTACAAACCGTTCCAGAGGCGCTAAAAGCAGATTATGAGAGTTTGCTATACGACGCATCCTATGTAACACAGGAGGCTGCTTTTTATAATTTGTGGAGTAGCTTCCCAACTTCCAAAATAACATACTTGGATAAACTTAAAGGGACTGTTGGATTTCAGTCTAAAAACATACGACAACTATGGCTATTGCTGGCATTGGTGACAGAAGGTTACGAGAATGATAACAAAAAAACATATCTAAACGAACTCCTCGAATACGCAACAGAAAAGCATAGTTTTCAAATTCGCGAAATTGCGATACGTTATTTATTAGATATTCAGGTTTATACCCCACAACTAGTAGCGTCTCTCGTAGATGCCTCGGTGCATCATAATTGGCGCTTTAGAAACTTTGCAAGAGCCCAGTTAAAGGGACTAAAGCCCAATCCAGATGTTCAAAAGATGCTCAACGATATGTTAGATAGCTTTTCTTTAAAAGAACAAGATTATCTAAAGAAAGAGATTTTAGAATAATTCGCTCACTTCTTTTCTGATATAAGCCAGTGCTTTTTGAGAAGGGGTAATGTCTTCCATAAAATTAGCCAATAACCACTGTCTCATAGTGTCGGGGGTGCCTTTTTTCTCGTGCATAACGCCTTGACGAATAATATGAATCGTGGCGTTTTTGGCCGCATTGATAAGATTCCAACATTCTTGCGAGACATAAATTTGCTGGCTAATGTTGTGGTCATATTCTTGTTCGATATTGCGAATAAGTAAACTCTCATAGGCATCTAAGTCTTGGCTTAAAGGTATTACTCGCACTAAAAGCCTATTTGGATCTATACGCTCTAAGAGTATCGTAATACGCTCGTAGGCTTGTAAACGCATGGGGATGATGTTTTTTTGTGCCTCTTGCTGAACCAAATAACGACGTCTGCCTTCTTCGTTCGCTGTATGGCCTTTAAAAAAATAATATGCCACAAGACCCACAAGAATTGCGGGGAGTAAATAAGCAACATAACTTATAGCTTGATCAATTTCCATAGGATTCTATTTTGAGTAGTTACCGCCCAAATGCTTGCAATCACGCAGGGATTGCATTCCATTAAAGGCGACGTGTTGTTTGTTATAACCAAAGGTTTCTTTCATTGTTAGTGATAAGTTTTTGTCGTCTAAATTCATTTCAATATCAGATAACTTAAACTCACAGGGATGTTCGTAACCCGAGGCATGTGTAATTTCTATTAGTTCTTTTTTAAACGTTTTAAAGTACTGGTTTAGTCTGTCAGATTTAAGAGGAACATTAATGCCGTTTTGCAACCATTTCTTTTGAGTTGCAACACCGCTAGGACATCGATTGGTATGACAAATTTGTGCTTGAATACAGCCAATACTCATCATTGCTTCTCGCGCCACATTAATTATATCAGCGCCCATAGCAAATGCCATGGCAGCTTTTGCTGGAAAGCCTAACTTCCCACTACCAATAAATACAATACGATCGCATAGCCCTTCTTCCTGAAACCTTTTGTATAAATCGGAGAAGCCATAAATCCATGGGAGAGATACGTGGTCGGCAAAGCTGGGTGGTGCGGCACCGGTCCCGCCTTCGCCTCCGTCTACAGTAATAAAATCAGGACCTTTCCCCGAGCTTTTCATCCCTGCAATTAATTGTTCCCATTGCTCCAATTTACCAATCGCAGCTTTGATTCCAACTGGCAAGCCAGTCTCTTGGGCTATTGCCTCGATAAATTTTAATAATTCTGGAACCGTACTAAAGGCAGAATGATTGGGAGGGGAGAGTACATCTTTGCCGATCTGGACACCTCTAATTTGGGCAATCTCTTTTGTAATCTTCTTGCCGGGTAAAACACCACCTTTTCCTGGCTTGGCACCCTGAGATAATTTTATTTCGATGGCACGAATAAATGGATTACTGGCAACCAATTCTTTTAGTTTTTCCATCGAAAAGTTGCCATCTTCCCCGCGTACACCAAAATAACCCGTTCCAAAATGAAAGACCACATCGCCGCCATTGCGATGATAAGGTGATAGGCCACCTTCGCCCGTATTGTGATAAGCGCTTGCCTTCTGCACCCCGATATTAAGAGATTCCACAGCCTTTGCAGATAGCGATCCAAAACTCATAGCAGATACATTTATAATCGATGCTGGGCGAAAGGGTTTGCGTCTGTTGTTATACAAACCCATCACTTTTGCACAAGGCAGAAAGTATTTATCAGCAACGTTTGGATGATCTTTTGCTGGTTTATAGGGGATCATCGCATTGTTGATAAAAACATGCTGAAAAGCATAGATGTCGCGATCAGTTCCGAAGCCTTCGTAATTATTTTCGCCTTTGGCAGATGCATAAATCCAACTGCGTTCTATGCGGTTAAAGGGTAATTCTTCGCGATTATTGGCTACTAAATATTGTCTTAGTTCGGGGCCAATACCCTCTAGTATATATCTAATATGACCTATTATTGGGAAGTTATGACTAACAGTATGACTACGCTGTAAAACATCTCGTAAGGCTATAATAGCAAGGAATATTAAAACATATCCCCACCAAGGTATCTCTCCTAAAAATGATAATATCGAATCCATTAGTTATTCAAATAATCTAACGTAAGTTGTACGAAAGTTTTTACTCCTAACTTCATTCCAGCGTCGTCAACTTTGAAATCTGGAGTGTGATGAGGGTAGGCTTCTGTACTATCGAGAGACTTTCCACCAAGAAAAAAGTATAAACCAGGTACTTCTTGTGCAAAAAACGAAAAGTCTTCTGCTCCGGTGATTGCTTTAATCTCAAAAACTCTAGCATCACCTGCCGCAGCTTTTAAAGAAGGCAACATTTGCGCTGTAAGTGCAGGGTCGTTATACGTAATAGGATAGCCTTCAGCAATAGTAATTGTAGCTTCTGCACGGTATGCTTTTGCAATAGCAGGTACCATCTCCTTCATACGCTTGTTGATCTGCTTTTGCATGTTTTTGTCTAAGGTGCGTAAAGTACCTACTATTTGAGCGCTTTCGGGGATAATATTAGAACGAACCCCACTCGTGAACTTTCCAATCGACAATACGGCCGCCTCTGTGGTTAATGGTGCTTCGCGAGAAATTATAGTCTGTAAACCATCGATAATCTTTACCGCTGCCATGATAGGATCAACACCGCCCCAAGGCATAGAACCATGTGTTTGTTTTCCTTTTACTTCGATTTCAAAACTTTGCGAAGCTGCCAGAATTCCACCAGGTTTATAAGCAAGCGTACCAATAGGTTGCATAGAAGTAATATGCAATCCAAAAATCGCATCTACGTCTGGGTTTATTAAAACTCCTTCTTTTACCATTAGTTTAGCTCCTCCTTCTTCGCCAGGAGGTGCGCCTTCTTCTGCAGGTTGAAAAATAAATTTGATGGTGCCCGCAAAGTCGTTGTTTTGTGCAAAAATTTCTGCTACACCCATTAATATCGCGATATGCGTATCATGCCCACAGGCGTGCATCACGCCAGTCTCAACTCCGCGAAAAGTGGTAGTAACATTAGATTTAAATGCTAAATCGTTGCGCTCGGTAACAGGTAGTGCGTCTATGTCTGCTCTAAGCGCAAGTACTTTGCCAGGGCGATTCCCTTTTAAAATCCCTATTACCCCTGTGAAAGCCACTCCAGTCTGAACTTCCATTCCTAGGCTACGCAGGTGTTCTTCGATTTTTTTTGCGGTATTAAATTCTCGATTAGAAAGCTCTGGATTCTGATGAAAATAATGACGCCATTCGATTACCTTATCTTCAATCGAATTAATAGCTGCGTCATAATTGCTTTGTGCCTGCACTGTATTTGCCGCTACCGCAATACATATTAGGATTAAGAGTTTTTTCATGTGGTTGCTTTATAGTTTGTTTAAATAATCTACTGTTAATTGCAAAAATGTCTTGACGCCAAGCAAAAGGCCAGTATCATCAATTTTAAAATCAGGGGTATGATGAGGATATGCCTCTGTGCTGCCAGGGGTCATCCCGCCTAAGAAAAAATAAAACCCTGGGACTTTTTCTTGAAAGAAAGAAAAATCCTCGCCTCCTGTGGTCGCTTTCATTAATTGTACGTTGTCTAATCCCGCTACTGCTTGCAAACTAGGGAGCGTTTGCTGTGTAAGTGTCAAATCATTATATGTAATCGATGTATTATTTTGGAACTCGATGGTAGCAGTTCCTCCATAAGCTTTTGCAATAGTTTCGGTCATTTCGGTCATACGTCTAATGATGAGTTCTTTCATATCGGCATCTAAGGTGCGAACTGTACCAATCATCTCTGCCGATTCTGGAATGATATTAAATCTAACTCCAGCACTAATTTTACCAACGGTAATTACTGCAGCTTCGTCAATTAAACGAGATTCACGGCTGATAATACTTTGGAAGCCATCGATAATTTTTGCCGAAATATAGATAGGATCAACCCCACTCCAAGGCTGAGAACCGTGTGTTTGCTTCCCCTTTACATTTACAACAAAGCGTTCTACAGCTGCCATGATACCGCCCGGTTTATAGCGAATAACACCAACTGGAGTAGCCGAGTTTATGTGCAGCCCAAAAATAGCATCTACTTTTGGATTGTCTAATACGCCTTCTTTAATCATAAGTCTAGCGCCTCCTTCTTCTCCTGGAGGAGGACCTTCTTCTGCCGGCTGAAAAATAAACTTTACTGTTCCTTTAATCAGGTCTTTATTTTTTGACAACACCTCTGCAACCCCCATAAGTATCGCTGTATGTGTATCGTGGCCACAGGCGTGCATAACTCCAGTTTCGCTACCTAAAAAACTTGCGGTTACTTCACTTTTAAATGGCAAATCGTTTCGTTCTGTAACCGGTAAAGCGTCAATATCTGCTCTAAGTGCAATTACCTTGCCTGGCGAGTTTCCTTTTAAAATACCTACTACACCAGTTTTGGCAACTCCTGTTTGGACTTCGATACCAAGACTACGCAAATGAGCAGCTATTTTTTTGGCGGTGTTAAACTCTCGATTAGACAATTCTGGATTCTGATGAATTTGATGGCGCCATTCGATCACCTTAGCTTCAATAGATTCGGCATCCAACATAAGCTGTTGGTTTGTGTTTTGGGCGGTAATTACTAGTGAGAATAAAAGCGAACCAAATAGCACTAACTGTTTTTTAAACATACGTATTAATTAAAGTTTATTAGAATATATCCTTTTTGTTGTAGTTGAATCATGGCCGTCATGGCAGATAGAGCCACTTGAATATTTGGAATTCTGCGATTTGCACCGAGATCTCGATGGGCTGCTGTCTGGCCACATAATATTACTTGAACGCCTGCATCCAGAAGCTCTTCGAATAATGGAATATTTGGGTTGTCTACACCAAATTTTTCATGATAAATTTCGTTGCTCAGAAGACCATAACTGGCGTTACCGTGTAATACCATAGCGACATCTAATTGAGAAGTAGGTTTGCCTGCTTCGGAATGCATATTTAAAAAACGAGCTACCGTCTCTATCCATCTATTTTTAACATCGGCTTTCTCTGGTGCGCTACTTACATCAAAAACTACCTTAAATGGGTTTTCGAGATCTGTAGCAAAATCTGGATTGTCTACGTTATATGTTTGCCCAAAATGCGGAATAACTTTACCCTGAACCCGCTCAGTTTGAGCGATACTTTCTGTGGAGACCATTCCTAGAAACAGCAATAAACAAATTGTAAGTAAAGTCCCTTTAAAAATAGTCATGGATGGTTGCATTAGGTCCCTAAAGATATTCAAAAAAATTAAAGTGACAGGCCCGTTTTTACTGTTTATAAAAACATGACAAACTAACAAACATTTTAGACGAATTTCGCTACTTTCACATTCCTTAATAACCGTATAGTTCTCGATAAGTTTTGCAAGAATTTTTAGCCCAATTAAACGATGCCCAAAAGGCTCCAGTACTTCAGAAAGACGGTGCTATGATTGTTATTGCTGGTGCAGGATCGGGTAAAACCAGAGTACTAACCTTTCGCATTGCTTATTTGATGCAACAAGGGGTAGACCCTTTTAATATATTGGCATTGACCTTTACCAATAAAGCCGCTCGCGAAATGAAAAAGCGAATTGCTGGGATTGTAGGCAACAGTGAGGCCAAGAATTTGTGGATGGGGACTTTTCATTCCATTTTCGCAAAAATGCTACGCTATGAAGCCGAAAAACTGGGATACCCTTCAAATTTTACAATTTACGATACTCAGGATAGCCAGAGTGTAATTAGGTCGATTATCAAGGAGATGCAATTGGATAAGGACATCTATAAATACAAGCAGGTTTACAATCGTATTTCTTCTTATAAAAATAGCCTGATTAC